>NZ_DAMBSA010000021.1:0-22471 GCF_032054795.1 Pantoea sp. CTOTU49201 | reverse complement strand
GATGTGCTCGGCCTTCAGCTGTTTGATGATCGAAGCCACATCGCTGGCGCTGGCTTCCGCTTCTGTAGAGAAGCCCACCGGCGCAAGGAAACTAACGCCATAACGTTGGCCAAAGTAGCCAAAGGCATCGTGGCTGGTCAGGACCTTACGTTTGTTCTTCGGTACTTCAGCAAAGGCGGTTTTCGCCCAGCCATCCAGTTTCTGCAACTGCTGAATGTAGCTTTCTCCGCTTTTGCGAATATCCGCCGCATCTTCAGGATCGGCTTTGATCAGTGCATTCATCACATTGGTGGCGTAGATCACACCGTTTTGCATGCTGTTCCACGCATGTGGATCGGTGACGCTTTTACCGTCCTCTTCCATCTTGCGCGTGTTAACGCCGTTCGAGGCCACTACGATGGTGCCTTTATAACCTGACGCGCTGATCAGGCGATCCATCCAACCTTCCATGCCCAAACCGCTGACAAACACCACATCCGCTTTCGACAGCGCCTGGCTATCTTGCGGCGTCGGTTCGAAGGTGTGCGGATCGCCGTTCGGGCCGACCAGCGATTTCACATTGACGTGATCGCCACCAACCTGTTTAACGATATCCGCCAGCACGGTGAAGCTCGCCACAACATCAACGCTCTTCGCCAGCGACAGTGGGCTAATCAGCATGGCGCCAATCGCCAGACTCAGCGGTAACTTTTTCATTCATATCCCCTTATTGGTTTCGTTATCGACGGCGCAACAGGCCGCCACATGGTCCTGTCAAAACAGAAAGCAGAAACAGCACCGCAGCACTCAGCACCACCGCCGGTCCAGCCGGCAGCGAGAAGTGCCACGAAAGAATCAGACCGATAAACGCAGAGACGATCGCCAGCAGCATGGCGATGCCGAGCATGCAAGCCAGATGGCGACTCCAGAAGCGTGCGCTGGTGGCCGGCAGCATCATCAATCCCACCGACATCAGCGTGCCCAGCACCTGAAAGCCCGCCACCAGATTGAGCACCACCAGCATCAGGAACAGACCGTGCACCAGCGGTGCGCTCCATTTGCCCTGTGCGCGCAGAAAATCGGGATCGAAGGCATCGATCACCAGCGGACGGAAGATCACCGCCAGCAGCAGCAAGGTCGTAGCGGCAATGCCGCCAACCAGCAGAATTGCCGCGTTATCCACCGCCAGCAGCGATCCAAATAACACGTGCAGCAGATCAACGCTGGAACCACGCAGTGACACCAGCGTGACGCCGAGTGCGAGAGATCCGAGGTAGAAACCCGAGAAACTGGCATCCTCTTTGAGGTGCGTGTAACGGCTGACCGCGCCCGAGAGCAGCGCCACCGCCAAACCGGCAATCAGGCCGCCGATGCCCATCGCCACCAGCGATAATCCCGACACCAGATATCCAATCGCCGCGCCGGGTAATACCGCATGTGATAGCGCATCGCCGACCAGACTCATGCGGCGCAGGGAGAGGAAAACGCCCAGCGGTGTGGCGCTGATCGCTAATGCAACGCAGGCCACCAATGCACGGCGCATGAAACCAAATTCGATAAAGGGTTGTAATAAAGTCACGACGCAACCCTACACAATTGTGGAGTTTGTGCGGAATCAGCGTCATCGAGCGATAACACATCCTGAAAATAGCGCGCCACCAGCGGACGATCGTGCAGCACCACTAATAATGTGGTGCCCGCCTGCTGCTGCTGTTCGAGGATCGACATCAGTAAAGTGACGGTTTGGCTATCAATGCCGTTGAAGGGTTCATCTAGCAGCCAGAGCTGGCTGCGCTGCAACATTAAGCGCGCGAACAATATGCGCTGTAGTTGTCCGCCAGATAAAGTGGCTGGCTGCGCATCGGCAAACTCACGCATTTGCACCGCATCCAGTGCGGCATCAATTTCCAGACGCAAGGCGCGATTAATGCCACCAAACCAGCCGCAGCGTGGCCAACAGCCCATCGCCACCAGTTCATAAGCAGTAAGAGGAAAGCGGGTTTCGAGTTCACTGCGTTGCGGTAACCAGCCCAGCGCTTTGCGCGGGATCTGCAATTCGCAGGTGCCGGAAATTGGTGGTAGTAAGCCAGCAATGGTTTTCAATAAAGTCGATTTGCCGGTGCCGTTAGCGCCAATCAGCGCCGTCATGCTGCCCGTTGCCAGTTCACCGTTGACGACCGGCGTCACCGCACGGCCTTGATAACCTGCTTGTAAGCGATTGAAATGCATCATTTCTGCATGCCCCACCACAAGGCTACTGCCAACAACGCAATCAGCATCAGCGCAACCAGCAAACGGCCGCCAAGGGAAAGAAGTAAACCGCTGTGATTCATACTCAATAACCAAAAAAATGTTATAACATAACAATTATACTACCCGAATCTTCCTCTATTGCGCCCGAGCAAAAGTGTTTCAAAAGTTGATCGCTCAAGACGATTACCGCTGTAATTCGCCGTTTCGCCATGATTGAGTTATGAAACCCATCACAACGATTACTCTTTCTGTTTATTAGCGACTTGCAATGTCACCCAATAAGCTCAATGATAGAAACATCATTCTTTTACTGGATACAAAATGCCGTCTATTATTCATTGTGATATTGCTGTGGATGAGGACGATTGCGAAAAGTTGCTAAGAATTATCCAGGGGAATATTCTCAAAATAGCCGAGGCATTAGCCGGTGATTTACAGTGGTATTCTCAAAACGCGCAATTAGTTCCCGAGAGCTTCCAGATTATTTCTATTCAACCAACCAACAACAATCGATTTAAAATGCTTTACGATTTCAGCTGGAATTTATTTAATCCTTGCCTGGATTTAAATGAAACGTTTAAGCGTCGTGAAGAAGTGTTGTTTCAGGTACAGCCCGGCGCACTGGTGTTTGAAGTGATTGACAATGAGCGCCCCTCTCCTGCCGACGAATTGTAATATTTGGTAATTGAGGTGAGCAAAGCTAATGATTGTGGATTACATTTAAGGAGTCGCTGAATTCAATTTTATTCGAGATCGCTTCCTGGTAGCTTTTCCTAATCTCGCCGCGCTGCGGTAACTGTGCTAGCTATGGAGGGGAAAAAGATGGACGAATACTCACCGAAACGGCATGATATTGCCCAGCTTAAATACCTGTGTGAGAACTTGTTCGACGAAAGTATGGCGACATTGACTGATAGCCATCATGGTTGGGTTAATGATCCTACTTCGGAAAGCAATTTACAGCTCAACGATTTGATTGAGCATATCGCTTCTTTCACGATGAATTACAAAATTAAGCACGTTGAAGATGAAGCCCTGATTACGCAAATCGATGAATATCTTGACGATACCTTTATGCTGTTCAGCAGCTATGGAATCAATACTCAGGATCTACAACGGTGGCAGCGTTCAGCAAAACGTTTATTTAATCTGTTTGCCGAAGAGTGTGCTTATCTCCAACAACCTAGCCATTCCTTTTAGCACCAGACTGAGACCGGTTTATTTATGAGCAACCAAGCCTTAACCAAAACAGATTATTTGATGCGACTGCGCCGCTGTCGCTCAATCGATACCCTTGAACGGGTTATCGAAAAAAACAAGTATGAATTACCTGATAATGAACTCGCGGTATTCTATTCGGCAGCCGATCATCGTCTGGCTGAACTGACCATGAATAAGCTTTACGATAAAGTACCGGTTTCTGTCTGGAAGTTCGTCCGCTAAGTTTTTCCCCTAACAGCCGATCTGCATCATCATCGTTTTAATCAAGGATTGAATCACGGGCAAAGGATTGCCAGATTTCTCTGTGCGTAAAATTCTGTGGAGTATGAGGCGGGTACAAAATGGTGGGGGCCCTGCCAGCTACATCCCGGCACACGCGTCGCCTGCTGCGGCTGCTTCCTTCCGGATCTGACCGAGTTCACAAGTTAGCATTGCGGGAGAACCAACAGGGCCCCCATTGACAAGCCCTCATTTCGAGAGCGCAGGCATTATCAAGTATGCCCCTGGCAATTGCAAGCGCAGGCCCGACAACCGTTGGTTTCTTGCACAAGCACACAGCAATGCGCTGATGTCTACCCTTCTGCATGCTAAAGTTTGCCCTTTCCTGCTGAAAATAGGTGCGCATATGAGCGACCAAAACAATTTCTCTGAGCGCGTATGGCAAATCATCGCAGCCATTCCGCCAGGAAAGGTCACCACTTACGGTGATGTTGCACAGTTGGCCGGATCGCCACGCGCGGCACGTCAGGTGGGTGGCGTATTACGTCGTTTGCCGGAAGGCAGTAAGTTACCCTGGTTTCGCGTTATTAATCGTCACGGCAGGATATCGCTGCAGGGCGACGATCTGTTTCGTCAGCGTGATGCGCTGGAAGCGGAAGGGATTGAAGTGAGCGACGCTGGTGAAATCGAGTTAGAGAAATATCGGTGGGAAATTTAGTGGTGCAACATGCCGCGCACAAGCCCGCTGCCGTTCCGTAAAGCCGCTGTCTCGTCCCTGATCGCTCGGCACACGCCATCCATGGCGTGTGACGCTTTACTCCACGGCAGCGGGCCTGGCGCTTGGCCTATGCCGTTTGGTAGATTACAAACTCGTCGGTGCTGGCACCGAAGACGATGGCGTCACTTGCGTAGGTGAAGTCGAAGGCACGGTTGTTGCCGCACCCGGCTGGGTTTGCATGGCGACGTTAGTCACGGGAACCAACAGCAGTTCGGCTTTCGTTCCGCCCTGATTGATCACCGGTTTCACCGTATCGGTGATAAACGCCAGCTTGCCATCAATTGAAATCGCCGCACTCAACAGAATGCGCGCGTTCGGCTGGATGTCAGCCGGATTGAACGGCAGAACAAACTGGAACGGTGACTGTTTGCCTTCCGTACGCACTACGCGCTGCGACAAGACTTTTGAAGGCGCATCGGCCAGCGATGCATCAGACAGCGTTACGGTTAGCACGGAATCCGGTGGCAGCGCGATGCGCTGGCGGATATACACCGAACCACTGACATTCGGCTGCGCAATGGCGGCTTGTTGCCCCGCTACCGCTGAGCCGAGTGTAGGTGTGGCAACCGGCTTGCTGTGGTCCGCACAACCGGTAATCGCCGCTGCCAGGGTCATACCGCTAATAACTTGCCAGATTTTCATCGATGTCGTCTCCTTATGAACACTATGATTGTCGGCGGTAAATTGATTGCTTAGCTTTTCAGCCGCCGAATGACCTTAATTCTGGCACAAATATCGGCATTGCGCCTAAATCTTCCGCCAGCCCACTGAAATCGCGGCAAAATCATTGACGGAAACTGGTCGGATCTTTCACACTGACGCGATTAGTCACGCTGAGGAATTCGCCATGAGTCAGGCACTGCACAACCTGCTTAATTTATTAAATCTGGAAAAACTGGAAGAAGGCCTGTTTCGTGGTCAGAGCGAAGATCTCGGTCTGCGCCAGGTGTTTGGTGGCCAGGTAGTTGGTCAGGCGCTGTATGCCGCGAAACAAACGGTGCCGGAAGAGCGCATCATTCACTCTTTCCACAGCTACTTTCTGCGTCCGGGCGATAGCCAAAAAGCCATCATCTATGATGTCGAAACGCTGCGTGACGGCAAAAGCTTCAGCGCACGCCGCGTCAGCGCGGTACAGAATGGTCAACCGATCTTCTACATGACCGCCTCGTTCCAGGCACCTGAAAGCGGCTTCGAGCATCAGAACAGCATGCCGCAGGTGCCGGGCCCGGATAATCTGCCATCGGAACAGGATCTGGCGAAAAAGCTGGCCGCCCATCTGCCACTCAAGCTGAAAGAAAAATTCCTCGCCGAGCGTCCGCTGGATATTCGTCCGGTGCAAATTCATAACCCGCTGAAAGGCCACGTCGATAAGCCGCTGCGTCAGGTGTGGATTCGTGCCAATGGCGAGTTACCGGCCGATCGTCGTATCCATCAATACCTGCTGGGATATGCCTCGGATCTCAACTTCCTGCCGGTGGCGCTGCAACCGCACGGTAAAGGCTTTCTCGAAGCCGATATGCAGGTTGCCACCATCGATCACTCAATGTGGTTCCATCGTCCATTCGACTTGTCTGAATGGCTGCTGTACAGCGTGGTGAGCACTTCCGCCTCGGGCGCGCGCGGTTTTGTGCGGGGCGAGTTTTATACGCAGGATGGCCGACTGGTGGCGACTACGGTACAGGAAGGCGTGATGCGCCAACGCGACGCATAAAAAAAGGGGCGATATTATCGCCCCTTCTGCTTTTTATAATTTTAGCGCACTGCTCTTCTTCAGCCCGGCTGTTACTGGTTGTAAGCGTTCTCGCCGTGGCTGTTCACATCCAAACCTTCACGTTCCTGATCTTCCGGAACACGCAGGCCAACAATCATATCTGCCAGTTTGAAGCCGATGAAGGCCACAACTGCAGTCCAGACGATGGTCACGCCCACGCTGAACAGCTGAATCCAAACCTGATGGCCCATGGTCACACCTTCTGCGTAGCCTACGCCGCCCAATGAAGAGGACGCGAACACGCCGGTCAGGATACAACCGAGGATGCCACACACGCCGTGCACACCGAATACATCACATGGGTCATCAACGCGCAGCCATTTCTTCAGGGTAGTTACGCCCCACAGACCGGCTAAACCACCCGCCAGACCGATAATCAACGCGCCGCCGACACCGACATAACCACAAGCTGGGGTAATCGCCACCAGACCAGCGATGAAGCCTGAGCAGGCACCGAGCAGAGAAGGTTTACCACGTACCGCCCACTCGCCGAACACCCACGACAGCACCGCACCCGCCGTAGCCACTACGGTATTCAGGAACGCCAGCGCAGCGATTTCGTTAGCTGAGGAAGCAGAACCGGCGTTGAAGCCGAACCAGCCCACATATAGAATCGCGGTACCGAGGAACACCATCGGCAGGTTGTGTGGTTTGAAGGCTTCTTTGCCAAAACCAGCACGTTTGCCCACCAGGTAAGCACCCACCAGGCCAGCAACTGCGGCGTTGATGTGAACCACGGTGCCGCCCGCGAAGTCGAGCGCGCCATCTTGCGCCAGCAAGCCACCCGCCCAAACCATGTGTGCGATTGGCAGATAAGCCAGCGTCAGCCAAACCACCACGAAAATCAGTACCGCTGAGAAGCGAATACGTTCAGCCAGCGCACCGACAATCAGGCCGACGGTAATACAGGCGAAGGAAGCCTGGAACGCGATGCGAATGTACTGATAGAAGCTGCCCATCAGCGCTTTCAGCTCAATATTTTTCAGCATCGCCCACTGGAAGCTACCGAAGAAGGAGTTGCCTTCACTGAAGGCCAGCGAGTAGCCGTAAATCACCCACAGCACGCAAACCAGCGAGAAGGTCACTGCAACCTGCGTCAGCATCGACAGCACGTTCTTACCGCGAATCAAACCGCCGTAGAACAGCGCAATGCCAGGAATCGACATAAACAGTACCAGCGCGGTACAGATCATCATAAAGGCGTTATCGGCTTTATCTGCGACGGCAGGCGCTGCCGCCATCGCCAGAGAAGGTAACAGCGCAAGGCTGGTGAGGCCCAACTTCGTTATCAGTTTATTCATTTCTTTCCATCCCATCACAATTCAGAGCCCCAGTTACAGTGCTGCTTCGTCGGTCTCGCCGGTACGAATACGAATGACGCGCTGCAGTTCTGCGACGAAAATCTTGCCGTCGCCAATTTTGCCGGTATACGCGGCTTTGCTGATGACATCGACCACTTCATCAAGTTGGTCGTCCGCAATAGCGATATCAATTTTTACTTTAGGCAGGAAGTTAACGCTGTACTCGGCACCGCGATAAAGCTCTGCGTGACCTTTCTGGCGACCGAAACCTTTAACCTCGGTAACTGTCAGTCCCTGAATGCCAATAGAGGATAAGGCTTCACGCACGTCCTCCAGCTTAAATGGTTTGATTACCACGGTAACCAGCTTCATACGTTCCCCTCCGGATAAGAAATTGAGTGAGTCTTCGCGGACACACTGGGATATAAGCAAAGGCTGTGCCATAAATAAAAAAAGGGGAATGTCAGTAGCATAGGCGCGCTGCATCACGCTTCGTTATGTGAAGCACAGCGCAGATTGGGGAGCAGAAATAGGAAAGGTGTTGCAACATTGCACTTCTTTGGTGCTTCAAGCCTCAAAGAAGTGCATCAATACAGAACATTCCGATAAAACTGTGCAAAAAAGGTGCAATTCACCCTTCAGCTTGTACGGGGATGCCCGCCGCGAGTTCATCGCCGGCTTGCTGCAGCTGATACATTTGCCAGTAACGGCCCTGCTCGGCCAGCAGCTCAGCATGCGTACCGCGCTCAACTACCTGACCGCGATGCAGCACTAAAATCTGATCGGCTTCGGTGATGGTGGAAAGGCGATGCGCGATCACCACCAGCGTGCTGTGCTGGCGTAGTGCACGTAACGCGTGCTGAATCGCCTGTTCCGTACCGGAATCGATATTGGCCGTGGCTTCATCGAGGATCAGGATTTGTGGCAATGACACCAACACGCGCGCCAGCGCCAGCAGCTGTTTCTGCCCAACCGACAGATTATTGCCCTGCTCGCCTAAACGCGTATGGATGCCATCCGCCATGCTGCGCGCCAGCGGTGCCAACTGCACCGTCTCCAGCGCCTGCCACACTTGCTCTTCCGGGATATCGCGCCCTAAACGCACGTTGGCCAGCAGCGAATCCGCCAGCACCACCGGATCCTGTTGCACCATCGCAACGCTTTGACGTAAAGCGGCGTGCGACAGCCGAGGCAGCGGGCGACCATCCAGTTCGATGCTGCCGCGCGTCACCGGGTAATAGCCCATCAGCAGATTCGCCAGCGTGCTTTTCCCGCTGCCGGTATGCCCCACCAGCGCAACAAAATTACGCGCGGGCACTTCAAGGTTGATGTTGCTGAGCACATCGCGATTATCGCGATAGGCAAAGCTCACATCACGCAGCGAAATGCTGCCGGAAGCCAGTGGCTGAATATCGCTGCCGTAGCCTTGCTGATCCGCATCCATCAGTTCAAAGATGCGCTCGCCAGACACCACCGCTTGTTGCAGCATCGACTGCTGCGTGGTGAGTTCAATCAGCGGCTCGTTGAGGCGGCCAAGATAGGTAATGAAGGCGTAAAGCACGCCCACTTCAAACACGCCCGGCGTGGCGAAGCTGAACAGCATCAGCAAACCGCACAAAATCATCGCTGAAAACAGACTCAGCAACGGGCGCAATAAAAAGCCATCCAGCCGCAGCGTTTCCATCCGCGCCAGATAGTGCGAACGGCTGGCTTCGCCCATACGTTCACCAAAGCGCGCCTGCTGGCGGAACTGCTGGATCACACTCATGCCGTTGATCACTTCATTGAAGCCGTTGTTGATGTCCGCCAGATAGCTGCGTACGCGACGCGCAATCGGCGTGCTGAAGCGCTGATAAATCAGCATTACCGTCAGCACCAGCGGGAAAATCACGATCGCCACCAGCGCCATGCGCCAGTCGAGGGAGAACATCGCCACCAGCATCGCGCCAATCAACGCGGCAGCCCGCAACACCGTTGCTACCACGGTGACGTAGAGATCTTTGATCACTTCGGTGTCGTTGGTGACGCGCGAGATAATTTGTCCGACCGGCTGCGTATCAAAGGCGCTGAGCGGCTGGCGCAACGCCGCATTCATCACGTCTACGCGCAATTGCTGCACCACGCCAATCGCCGCGCGATTAAACAGCAATGCCTGAAAATAGTGCAAACCGGCAGCCAGCAATTGCAGCAGGATAAAGCCCACCAGCAAGCCGGCGACGATGCCCCACGGCATCTGATGTTTCGCCACCAGATTATCGATGAAGTAGCTCACCAGCACCGGTCCGGTCACTTCGGCTGCCGCGGCAATCCACAGCATGCCGACCGCCAGCCACAGCGATTTGCGCCACGGTTTGCCATACGCCAGCAGACGTTTCAGCGTCGGCCATAAACGTTGTGATTTAGCCACGGCTTGCTCCTTCTGCCACTTCATCGTCATCCAGCGCGGCTTCCAGCTGCTGATAACGATACATATCGCGATACCAGCCCTCTTTGGCGGCCAGAGTGTCATGATCGCCACGCTGCGCCACGGCGCCCTGCTGCAGCACCAGAATTTCGCTGGCCTCAGTGAGCGCCGACAAGCGATGCGCGCTGATAATCAAGGTGCGCCCTTTGCCCCACTGACGCAGGTTATGCAGGATGTCATGTTCAGTACGACCATCAACCGCCGACAGCGCATCATCCAGAATCAGGATTTCCGCATTCAGCAGCAGTGCGCGTGCAATCGCAATACGCTGCTTCTGACCGCCCGATAACATCACGCCGCGCTCGCCCACTTCGGTCTCATAACCTTGTGGCAGACGCAGAATATCGTCGTGCACGCGGGCCATAGTTGCCACGCGCTCCAGTTCTTGCTGCGTCGCATTCGGGCGGCCCAGCGCCAGATTGGCGGCGATGGTGTCGGAGAACAGGAACGGCGTCTGGCTGACCACCGCCAACCGGCTGCGCCAGCTATCGAGTCGCAACTGCGGCAGCGGCGTATTGTGGTAGCGAATATCGCCCTGATCGATGTCGAAGTGGCGCTGAATCAGGCTCAGCAGCGTGCTCTTGCCGCAGCCGGTTGGCCCGCATAAGCCGAGCATCTGGCCAGGTTTTAGCTGGAAGTTAACATGGCTCAGCACCGGGCCAGAACTGGCCGGATAACGGAACTCACGAATGGCAACCTGCATCACGCCAGGTTCGGGCGGCAACACTTTCTGTCCATCTTCAACTGCAGGCGCTTCCGCCAGCAAGGAGCGGATACGGCTCCACGCCGCACTGCCGCGCTCAACGATGTTGATCATCCACGCCAGCGCCAGCATCGGCCAAATCATCAGGCCGAGGTACATCACAAAGCTGGTAAGTTGCCCGAGCGTCAAACTGCCGTTCCACACCATCCAGCCGCCACCGGCAATCGCCAGCAGGTTGGAGAAGCCGACGGCGATATAGATGATCGGATCGAAACGCGCATCCACGCGCGCCACATGCAGGTTTTTCTTGCCGGTATCGGCAGCGATACCAGCAAACTGCTGCGACTGATGATCTTCGAGGCCAAAGGCTTTAATCATGCGAATGCTGGTCAGGCTTTCCTGGGTTTGATCATTCAGGCTGGAGAACGCCGCCTGCGCCACTTTGAAACGCTGATGCAGGCGTGCGCCATCTTTCTGAATGGCGAAGGCCATAATCGGCATCGGGATCAGCGCCAGTAACGTCAGTTCCCAGCTAATTTGGGTGCTCATCACAATCAGCACCACCAATCCCATTACCAGCGAATCCACCAGCGTCAGCACGCCTTCACCGGCGGCAAACACCACGCGATCCACATCATTGGTGGCGCGGGCAATCAGATCGCCGGTGCGATGGCGCAGATAAAATGCCGGATGCTGGCGGCTGAGCTGACGATAGAAATCTTCACGTAGCTCAACGGCTAATTGGTAGGATGCGCCAAACAGCAGCACGCGCCAGACATAGCGCAGCAGATAGACGATCACCGCCGTCACCAGCATCACGCCGATCCACATAAAGATCTGCCCGGCGCTTAAATTATGCTGGGTAACGCCGTCGACAATCACGCCAACCACGTGCGGTGGCAGCAATTGCAGTAAGGCAATAACGATCAGCAAGCTGACGGCGCCCAGATATCGCCGCCACTCGCGCTGGAAATACCAACTTAACTGGCTGAATAATTGCACAAGCGTGTCTCTTTCTCTGC
This sequence comes from Pantoea sp. CTOTU49201, assembly GCF_032054795.1. NCBI lineage: Bacteria > Pseudomonadati > Pseudomonadota > Gammaproteobacteria > Enterobacterales > Erwiniaceae > Pantoea > Pantoea sp. CTOTU49201. The sequence continues at coordinate 10,760 of NZ_DAMBSA010000021.1, read as the reverse complement.
CCGCTAGGGCGCTACCGGCAAGGCGGTGGTGTATTTAATCTCTTCCATGGCAAAACTGGAGGTCACATCCATCAGTCCTGGCACGCCGTTCACCAGACGCTTATAAAAGCTGTCATAACTCTTCATGTCCGCCACCTGAATGCGCAGCAAATAATCGTACTCGCCCGCCATGCGGTAAAACGCCATCACTTCCGGCATTTGCTGCACCACGGCGACAAATTGCTTAAACCACTCGCTGCTGTGCTGCTGAGTTTTGACAAACATAAAGGCAGTGAGTGACAGACCGATTTTTTCGCCGTCCACCAGCGCCACGCGCGCACGAATAATGCCATCATCTTCCAGTTTTTTCAGGCGTTTCCAGCACGGCGTGGTGGTGAGATTCACCGCATCGGCCAACGTCTGCAGCGACAAGGTGCAATCCTGCTGCAGCATTGCCAGCAAAGTGCGGTCAGTTTTATCTAACATTTGCCACTCCGGGAGAAAATTTTTCTCTAATCTCGCCATTATAGCGCGGTTTTAGCAACCTCTTTTTCCTGCCAGTGCCTTACACTGTGCGCAATAATGATTACGGAAATGCCACATGCAAACGCCCTGGGTTCGCCACGCCATCAATGAAATTAACGCCGATTTTCAGCGCTCTGCGGATACGCATTTGATCCGCTTTAAGCTGGATGATTTTCCTGGCATTCACTTCTATCTCAAGGATGAAAGCACGCATCCCAGCGGCAGCTTAAAACATCGCCTGGCGCGTTCCCTGTTTCTCTATGGTCTGGCTAACGGCTGGATCCATGAAAATACGCCGATCATTGAAGCCTCTTCCGGCAGTACTGCGGTATCGGAAGCTTACTTCGCGCGCCTGCTTGGTTTGCCGTTTATCGCCGTAATGCCGGCCAGCACCGCGAAACGCAAAATCGAGATGATTGGCTTCTACGGTGGTGAGTGCCATTTCGTTGCCGATCCCTGCCAGCTGTATAGCGAATCCGAGCGTTTAGCGCGTGAACTGAATGGCCACTTTATGGACCAGTTCACCTACGCCGAGCGCGCCACCGACTGGCGCGGCAACAACAATATTGCTGAAAGCATTTTCCGCCAGATGTCACACGAACCTTTCCCGGTGCCGCATACGGTGGTCATGAGTGCCGGTACCGGCGGCACCTCGGCAACGTTGGGCCGCTATATCCGCTATCAGGGCCATGACACGCGCCTGTTGGTAGTCGATCCGCAACATTCGGTGTTCTTTGACTACTGGCACAGCCGCGACAAAACGTTGCGCAGCGAACGCGGCAGCCTAATTGAAGGCATTGGTCGTCCGCGTGTCGAACCGTCGTTTCTACCCGACGTTATTGACGAGATGATGAAAGTGCCGGATGGCGCGACCATCGCCGCGATGCTTCAGCTGGAAAAGGTGCTTGGACGTCGTCCTGGCGCCTCAACCGGCACCAACTTCTGGGGCATGATGCAGGTGGCAAAACGCATGCAGGAAAACGGCGAGCAGGGTTCTCTGGTGACATTGCTGTGTGACAGCGGTGAGCGCTATCCGGACACCTATTACAATGCGCAGTGGGTAGAGCAGAATATCGGCGACATTGCGCCTTGGGTGCGAGAGCTGCAATAAAAAACCGGACGTCCTGTCCGGTTCACTGTAAGCCTCAGCATTCGGGGGAATAATCGAGGTGTGGTGTGGTCATCCAGTGATTAAGGTAGTGAGACACCGCCTGTGTCTCGCAATGTCCGATAATCGGTAAATGGGGCAACGATGCTTTCAGTTGATTCATGGCGTTGCCCATAATGAAACCGCTGCCAACGCGCTCCAGCATTTCGCGATCGTTCATGGCATCGCCAAACGCCATACAATCCGCCAGCGACAGCGAAAGATGCTGGCACAAACGTCCCAACGCCGCGCCTTTGTGGCAATTAACCGGCAACACTTCCAGGCAATCCCAGGCTGAGAAACAAATATTTGCCCGCTCGCCCAACGCGTCCTGCAATTCACTTCTTAACGCCTGCAACATTTCATGCGGCGCAATAAAACAGATTTTGGTAACTTCATGCGCCGACATCTGACGCAAATCACGCAACTGATAGTGGAAGCCGCTCATCGCATGCGCTTCCAGCGCGCCAAGCAGCGGTTTATCTGTAAACCAGCCTTCATCATTGAAAATATGAATCGAGGCGGGCGTTTGCCAATGGGTATGAATCACCTCTTCCGCCACTGATGGCGATAAATCGCAGCCGTAAAGCTGATTGCCTTCCAGATCGTGAATGCGCGTGCCGTTGCCGGTAATCAGCCAAGCTGGCAAGGTGATTTGTTCGCGTACTCGCTGCATATCCATAAGATGACGCCCGGTGGCAAACGCCAACGTAACGCCGCGCTGATGCAACGCATGCAGGCTTGTCAGCGTTTCATTTCCTAACCGGTGCGAAGGCAGTAGCAGCGTGCCATCCATATCAAATGCCGCGAGGCGAGCCATGCGAATTCTCCTGTCTGAGTGAGGCAGTTACTATCGCCTGGTAATTACGGAACTAATAGTGAATACTTTTAAAAAACTGTTCCGGGTTTAGCCATGCGCGAACTTCATCGGGTTAATCAATTCCAGCGCCTGTGGCAACTCAGCCACGGCGAAACGCAACGCCTCAGCGTCGCTGCGATGGCGCAACACTGCTTTTGCAGCGAGCGCCATGTGCGCACGCTGCTGCGGCAGTGGCAGGATGCCGGCTGGCTGCAGTGGCGCGGAGAATCCGGACGTGGCAAACAGGGCGAGCTGACTTTTCTGCTGTCGCCGGAACAGCTGCGCCAGCAATTGTTAACGCAGCAACTTGATGCCGGCGAGGCGGTGCAGGCATTGCAGGTGCTGGATCTGCATCCCGAGCGATTAGTGAAAATGCTGCGGCCGCTGATGGGCGGTCAGTGGCAGAACCAATCGCCGGTGCTGCGCATTCCTTATTACCGCGCGATGGAGCCGTTGCGCCCGCTACAGCTAACCGGACGCGCCGAGCAACATCTGGCGCGCCAGGTTTTCTCTGGGCTTACGCGCTTTCGCGATAACGATGTTGAAGGCGATGTCGCTCACCATTGGCAGCACGATGCCAGCGGCCGTGACTGGTATTTCTGGCTGCGCCCGCAGCTCAGCTGGCATAACGATGAACCGGTGCAGGCGGCGCAGTTAGTTGAGCAGCTGCAGCAAATCATGCAATCGCCGCGCGGCTCGCGGCTGCTGGCGGCGATTGAACGCATTGAAGCGCCGCATCCTCTGGCGATACACATTCAACTGCGTGAAAGCGACTACTGGCTGCCGCAGCGGCTGGCGCACCAATTCTGTCTGTTACCTCATCCTGAATTCGCCGATGTCGGTAGCGGGCCGTGGAAACTCACGCATTTCACCGCTGAAATGGTGCGGTTGGAAAGCCATGCGCGCTGGCATTTGCAGCGCCCGCTGATCCAGCGGATGGAATATTGGATCACGCCGCAGCTGTTTGATCGTGATCTCGGCACCAGCTGCAGCCATCCGGTGCAAATCGCCATTGGTGATCCTGAAGAGCTCGGTTCGCTGCGGCCGGTTGATCGCAGTATCAGCCTGGGATTTTGCTATCTGGCGCCACGCATCTCGGCGCACTTCAGTGCCGAGCAGGCCCAATCGCTGATTGCCCTGATTCAGCGCAGCGGCGTTATTCAACAATTGCCGCTGGATGAGGGTTTGATTACACCGAGCCATGAACTGCTGCCTGGCTGGCCGGTACCGCGCGCAGAAAGAGCGAGAATTTCACTGCCACCGACGCTAACGCTGCATTACCACCTGCCGGTCGAACTGCATGTGATGGCGCAGGCGTTGATTCCACTGCTGGCACAACATGGCTGCGCCCTCACCTGCATCTTCCATGACGTAAAAAGCTGGCGTGACGATATCGATCTCAGTGAGGCCGATGTGGTGATGGGCGATCGGCTTATTGGCGATGCGCCGCTGTTTACGCTGGTGAACTGGCTGGAGAACGACCCGGTCTGGCAGCCGCTGCGCGAACAGGTACTGCAAACGCCGCTCAGCGCCATTGCCCAACAACCTGATGCATTGCAGCGTAGCGAACTGACTCAGCAACTGTTTCAGCAGCTGATGTGCGATGGCCATTTACTGCCGCTGTTTAACTATCGCTATCAGGTATTTGCGCCGCCTGGCGTGGAGGGCATCCAGCTAAATAGCCTGGGCTGGTTTGATTTCACTCGCGCCTGGATTCCGCCGCCAACCACAGCTAACGCTGTTCAGCCTTCCTTCGAGCCAGTACCATAAGCGCACAGATTTTTGAGGAAGAGAAAATGAAACGAGCCGTTGTGGTATTCAGTGGCGGACAAGACTCCACCACCTGTTTAATTCAGGCGCTGCAACACTATGATGAAGTGCATTGCGTTACTTTTGATTACGGCCAGCGCCATCGCGAAGAGATCGAAGTTGCGGCCGAACTGTCGCACAAGCTGGGCGCACGGGCGCACAAAGTGCTCGACGTTACGCTGCTCAACGAGTTAGCCGTCAGCAGCCTGACGCGCGACAACATTCCCGTGCCAACCTACGATCCGAATGCCAGCGGTTTGCCGAGCACCTTTGTGCCGGGCCGCAATATTCTGTTCCTGACGCTGGCATCCATTTATGCCTATCAGGTCGAAGCTGAAGCGGTGATCACCGGCGTATGCGAAACCGATTTCTCCGGCTATCCGGATTGCCGCGATGAGTTTGTTAAAGCACTGAATAACGCTGTCAGCCTCGGCATGGCGCGCAATATTCGCTTTGAAACGCCGCTGATGTGGCTGAACAAAGCAGAAACCTGGGCGCTGGCCGATTACTGGCAGCAGCTGCCGCTGGTACGCGCTGAAACGCTTACCTGCTACAACGGCGTAAAAGGTGATGGCTGCGGCGAATGCGCGGCTTGCCATTTACGCGCCCGTGGCCTGGCAGATTATCAAGCGAACGCGTCGGCGGTGATGGCAGCGATGAAAGAGAAAAGCGGCCTCAACTGATTCAGACCGCAGGGTAAACTGGCGTCATCGGCGCCAGTTATTCATTTTCGACCATCAACGACGCCAGACGCTGGTGTAACTCCCCTTCCAACGGCACCGCTTTTTGCGTGCGTAAATCGACACAGACAAAGGTCAGTGCGGCATCGGCTACCACCGAATTATCGCTCGCCAGCAAGACTCGCTGCGCAATGATGCCGCTTTTACCGCCGAGCTGAGACACTTCACTTTCAATGTTCAGTACGTCGCCCAATACCGCCGGACGACGATAGTTGATGTTGATATTCACCACCACAAACGCCAGCTGCTGCTCCATCAGCCAATGAAACGCATCGACATCCTCCAGCCACTGCCAGCGCGCCTCTTCCAGAAACTCCAGATAGCGCGCGTTATTCACGTGCTGATAAACATCCAGATGATAACCGCGCACTTTAATTGTGGTTTGCATTATTGCTCCTGTTCAGGCTGAGAATGACAACTGGTAAGACCTGTTGAGCATAGCACAGCCTGAATCCGGGCTTTTTCAATCCTTCAAAGTCGCGAGACGCTTCACAGTTTAAGCCGAGCGCTGTTGCGCTCAATCAGTGCGCTACCGATACCCGGCACCTCCTTGAGTTGTTCAATGGCGGTAAACGGGCCGTATTGTTCTCGATAACTGACAATGGCCTGCGCTTTCTTCAGTCCGATGCCGTTCATACCGGCTGCGAGCTGTTCGGCTGTGGCTGAATTGATGCTGACCTGTCCTTCGTTTGGCGTGGAGACTTGCGTCGCCTGCGTTTCACTGGGACTTTCGGCAGCCGCCAGTCCGGTGGTATAAACTGCGCCGCCCAGCGCCAGCGTAATGCAGAGGGCTTGAAACGTTGATTTCACCATGCTGTGTTTCTCCTTGTGTTTGACAGCAACAGCAGGGTGTCACAGCTCAATTCAACGCTCAAAAGGACAATCACAGAAATGGAAAAGGCCGCATAAGCGGCCTTTCGGGTATTGCAGTGGTTTAACTTTTTTTGTGAGGCTTACTGGTTTTGTGCGGCGGCGCCGTACTTAATCTTCGCCTCTTTACGCAGGTTTTCCAGCAGCGCTTCAAAGGCAATTTGCGCGTTATTTTGCGTCACGCCTTTCACCATTTCATCGATCTGCGCCTGCGGCATGTTGCCCGCGCTAACTTTATCCAGCGCAATCAGTACCACATTGCCTTGCATATCTTCACTCACGCCCCACGATGGTTTATTGTCGGCAGGTTGCGGCAGATTGAAGGCCGACTGAGCCACCGGATCCTGCGCATTGCGATCAAACGATTTGCTGGCGCTGAGCGTTAAGCCTGCAGCCTTCAGTGCATCTGCTTTACCGGCTTTCAAATCGGCCAGCAGTTTGTCTGCCTGCGCTTTCGCCTGCTGCGTCGCTTTATCATGCTTCAGCGAATCTACGATCTGCGCTTTCACCTGATCCAACGGCTTCACCGCTTCCGGTTTGTGCTCGCTGATACGCAGTACAAAGGCACGATCGCCATCCACAGAGATAATGTCGGAGTTGTTACCCGGCGCACCATTCTGGCCCACTAAACCACCGTTGAAGATGGCTTGCTTAACCTGATCGAAGTTCAATTCGTCTGGCAGGTTGTCGCGGGTGATCCAATTGGTTTCTACCACTTTCAGGCCGGAAGCCTGCGCCGCGCCCGCCAACGATTCGTTATCGTTGCTGGCTGCTTCGCTTACTTTTTGCTGAATTTTGTAGAAGGCATCAACCGCTTTCTCTTGCTTCACTTTGTCGGCAACGATGTCATGAACATCAGCCAGCGGCTTAACTTGCTCCGGCTGGATATCATCCAGACGTACCACGAGGTAGCCAACGGACGACTTGATGGCACCGGAAAGCTGGCCTTTCTGCGTCAGATTGGCGTTTTTGAGCTCGTCTGGCGTGGTGCTCGGCTCCAGCCAACCCATATCGCCACCTTTGCGGGCTGAGATTGGGTCGATAGATTTGCTTTTCGCCAGCGCGGCGAAATCTTCGCCTTTCTTCAGCGCATCAACCACGGCGTTAGCATCGGCTTCCGTCTTAGTCTGGATCACGCTGTAGCGATTACGCTGTGGCTGTGAATAATCCGCTTTGTGTTGATCGTACCAGCTCTGGATGTCCGCTTCGCTGGCCGTTTCCTGCATGCTTGCGGCATCCATTTTGATGTAGCTCACGCGGAATTGCTCAGGTGCCATGAAGCTATTCTGATGCTGCTGGTAATACTGGCTGACTTCGTCATCGCTGACTGTCTGTTTAGCCGCCAGCGCGTTGACATTAATCACCGCCTGACGTACTTCACGCTGCTGTGACACCAGATCCACCAGCTTGCTGGTTTCGCCTTTCAGCATGAAATCGGTGTTAGCAATCGCGTTGATCAGCTGCTGCGTCGCCAGCTGCTTGCGCAGCGCTTCGGCATACTGATCAGCCGTGAAGCCCATGCTGGTGATCAGGCCGCTGTATTTGGCGTTGTCGAATTTACCGTTGGTCTGGAAAGCTTTCTGATTGAAGATCGCCTGTTTTACCTGATCATCGCTGATGCCGATGTGCAGATCTTTGATGTACTGATCAAGTAACGCCTGATCAATCAGCTGCGACAGCGCCTGCTGACGCATCTGCTGCATGTAGCCTTCGTTGCTGGCTAACTGCGAGAACTGATCGCCTAGCATCTGCTGCTGACGATTGCGCTCGTTGTTAAAACCCTGCTCCAGCTCTGCACGGCTGATCTCGTGGCCGTTAACTTTGGCAGCATAATCACCGCTGCCACCGATTAGGTAGTTGCCCACCCCGGTGAGAACGAAAGACAGGATGATCAATCCCAGAATAATCTTGAGCACGACATGATTCGACGCCGCGCGTAAATTGTCCATCATGGTATGACAACACTCCGCTGTAGTGTGAATGTAAAGCTCTAACACGATGTCATCATCGTGCAACTGCTGTTCAGGCTGGCAGTTGGCAACCATGCGGAGACAACAACCAAAGGCTATCGCCGCGCATCAAGAATAAAAAAGGCACATCAAAAATGATGTGCCCGTATGTTACATGAGAACGGCTTTTGCGTCCTCAATCCACGGAAGAAAATGCTTCAATGGATGTATCAGCGGTCATTAATTGACGGAATCTTTCAGTGCTTTACCTGCACGGAAGCCCGGAACTTTACCAGCCGGAATGGTGAGCTCTTTACCCGTTTGTGGGTTACGGCCGGTGCGAGCTGCACGCTCACGTACAGAGAAAGTACCGAAACCAACCAGTGCCACTTCATCACCGCCTTTCAGAGCTTCGGTAACGGAGTCCATGAATGCATCTAAAACACGTCCCGCTGCTGCTTTAGAAATGTCAGCATCTGCAGCAATTTTGTCGATCAACTGTGACTTATTCACTCTCTTCATCCCCTCTTTTATTATTCACATCGCACCCGCGCTTCCCGCCCGGTGCGAACGCGCAGCCAGTTATATCAAGCCTGTGGAGCTGAAACAACGGTATTCATCTTAATCGTTGATCCAGCAGCCCACTAAGTTAGCGGCACAAAAAAAAGCTGGCAAGCACCATTTTGCCTGCCAGCTTCGCTTTTTAACGGTTTATGCCGCTAATCACTATTTTGCGGTCGCAACCTGCATGCCGTAAGGCGCATTTTCCAGTGCCAGATTGAGCACTTCTTCAATACGCTTCACCGGATGAATCTCCAGATCGGCAATCACGTTCTGTGGAATATCTTCCAGATCGCGCTTGTTTTCGTCCGGGATCAGCACGGTTTTGATGCCGCCACGGTGTGCCGCGAGCAACTTCTCTTTCAGGCCACCAATCGGCAGAACCAAGCCACGCAGGGTGATTTCACCGGTCATCGCCACATCAGAACGCACCGGGTTACCGGTTAAGCATGACACCAGCGCGGTGCACATGGCGATACCGGCACTCGGACCATCTTTCGGCGTCGCACCTTCGGGTACGTGCACGTGGATGTCGCGTTTTTCGTAGAAATCACCGTTGATGCCCAGTTTCTCTGCACGCGCGCGCACCACAGTCAGCGCCGCCTGAATCGATTCCTGCATCACTTCGCCCAGCGAACCGGTATACGTCAGCTTACCTTTACCTGGCACGCAGGCGGTTTCGATGGTCAGCAGATCGCCGCCCACTTCCGTCCACGCCAGACCGGTCACCTGACCCACACGGCTTTCGCTCTCTGCGCGACCATAATCAAAGCGCTGCACGCCAAGGAAATCCTTAAGGTTATCGCCATTGATCACGATGTGCTTTTTCGACTTATCCATCAGCAGCGCTTTTACTGCTTTACGGCAAAGCTTGGAGAGTTCGCGCTCCAGACTACGCACGCCCGCTTCACGGGTGTAGTAGCGGATGATACCAACAATCGCGCTGTCGTCGACGGTGATCTCTTTCTCTTTCAAAGCATTACGTTCAATCTGCTTCGGCAGCAAATGTTGCTTCGCGATGTTCAGCTTTTCATCTTCGGTGTAACCGGAGAGACGAATAACTTCCATACGGTCGAGCAACGGTGCCGGGATGTTCATGGAGTTTGAAGTCGCCACAAACATAACGTCAGAGAGATCGTAATCCACTTCCAGATAGTGATCGTTAAACGCGATATTCTGCTCAGGATCCAGCACCTCAAGCAGCGCTGAAGCCGGATCGCCACGCATGTCAGAAGACATTTTGTCGATCTCATCCAGCAGGAACAGCGGATTTTTGACGCCCACTTTCGCCATTTTCTGGATCAACTTACCAGGCATAGAACCGATATAGGTACGACGATGTCCACGGATTTCCGCTTCATCACGCACGCCACCCAGCGCCATACGCACGTATTTACGTCCGGTGGCCTTGGCAATCGATTGACCCAGCGAGGTTTTACCCACGCCTGGCGGTCCAACGAGGCACAGAATTGGGCCTTTGATTTTGCTCACGCGACTCTGCACCGCAAGATACTCAAGGATACGGTCTTTGACGCGTTCCAGACCATAATGGTCGATATCCAAGGTTTCCTGCGCTTTACGCAGGTCTTTTTTCACCTTGCTGCGCGCCACCCACGGAACCTGAACCATCCAGTCGATGTAGCCACGCACTACGGTCGCTTCTGCAGACATCGGCGACATCATCTTCAGCTTCTGCAATTCAGCTTCAGCTTTTTCACGCGCTTCGGTCGGCATTTTGGCCGCTTCAATCTTACGTTTCAGCGCCTCATACTCATCCGGCGCATCATCCATTTCGCCCAGCTCTTTCTGAATGGCTTTCATTTGCTCATTCAGATAGTACTCACGCTGGCTTTTCTCCATCTGCTTTTTAACGCGGTTGCGAATACGCTTCTCAACCTGCAGCAGATCGATTTCTGATTCCATCATCGCCATCAGATATTCCAGACGTTCGTTGACGTCGGACATCTCCAGCACGGACTGTTTATCAGCCAGTTTCAGCGGCATATGCGCTGCGACGGTATCGGCCAGGCGGGCCGCATCGTCGATGCTGTTGAGGGAGGTTAAGACCTCAGGTGGGATTTTTTTATTGAGCTTGATATAGCCTTCAAACTGGTTGATGGCCGTGCGCACCAGCACTTCCTGCTCGCGCTCTTCAATTTCTGGCGAGACAAGGTATTCAGCCTGGGCAACGAAATGGTCGCCATTATCAGCCAGCGTGGTGATGTGTGCGCGTTGTAAACCTTCAACCAGCACTTTTACCGTGCCGTCTGGAAGTTTCAGCATCTGCAATACAGAAGCGACGGTCCCTACTGAGAAGAGAT
>NZ_DAMBSA010000020.1:0-22637 GCF_032054795.1 Pantoea sp. CTOTU49201 | reverse complement strand
CATTTTTGTAAGCGAATGAATGTGTTTAATTAATTGATGTGTAATAAGTTTTTCTGATGATAAATTGCACAATGGCGGCGCAAAGGCTGCGCAATGGCGGTGCGCGAGCGTAAATTTTGTGAAGAACATGGCAAGAGACGGTTGGCCTGGTTAGCATGAAGGATGTCTGGCATGAGCTGGATCGCAGCACTGAGAGGAGAGCGTAATGGAGAAGTGGCGTTACTGGATGCTAGGGATCTGTCTGGTCAGCACGGCCAGCAGCGTATGGGCCGATTCGCTGGATCAGCAGCGACAGCGCTATGCGCAAATCAAGCAAGCCTGGGATAACAAACAGATGGACCAGGTGACGCAGCTGATGCCGACGCTGCAGGATTATCCGCTCTACCCGTATCTGCAATATCGCCTGCTGGCGCAGGATCTCGATCAAGAGACGCCGCTGGCGGTGAAGAACTTTATTCAACAGTATCCTACGCTGCCACCGGCGCGCTCGCTCTCAACGCGCTTTGTGAATGTGCTGGCGAACCGCCAGGATTGGCAGGGTGTACTCAGCTTCAGCCCGGATGAACCCAAGCCGGTGCAGGCGCGCTGTAACTGGTATTACGCCAAGTGGGCCACTGGCCAGCAGCAGGCGGCATTTGCCGGTGCGAAAGAGATTTGGCTGCGCGGCACCGCGTTGCCGAACGACTGCGACAAACTGTTCTCGGTATGGCAGGCCAGCGGGCAACTCTCGCCGATTACCATCCTCGAGCGCATCCGTCTGGCGATGAAAGCCGGTAACGACAGCCTGGTGAATTACCTGGCGAAAATGCTGCCGGCGGATTATCAAACCACCGCCAGCGCGCTGATTGCGCTGCAGCAGAATCCGCAAACCGTTACCACCTTTGCCAGCACCATGGGGCCTACCGATTTCACCCGCATGGCGACCAGCTACGCCTTCGCCCGCGTGGCGCGTGAGGATATGGATAACGCGCGCATGATGATCCCGCAGCTGGTGCAGGCGCAGAAGATGAGCCAGGCCGATGAGCAGGATCTGAAAGAGACCGTGGTGTGGCGCATGATGGGCGCGGATCTCACCAGCGAGCAGGCGCGCTGGCGTGATGCGGTGGTGATGAACAGCGAATCCACCGCGCTGGTGGAGCGCCGCGTACGACTGGCGCTGAGCCAGAACGATCGTCGTGGTCTCAATACCTGGATCGCGCGTTTGCCGGTGGAAGCCAAAGAGAAAGATGAGTGGCAATACTGGCAGGCCGATCTGCTGATTTCGCAAGGCCGCAAAGAGGAAGCCAACGATATTCTGCGTAAGCTGATGCAGGCGCGCGGCTTCTATCCGATGGTCGCGGCGCAGCGCTTGGGCGTGGAGTATCCGTTGCAGGTCGATAAGGCGCCGGCAGCCGACAGCAGCGTGACGCAAGGTGCAGAAATGGCGCGCGTGCGCGAGCTGATGTATTGGGGATTGGATAACCTGGCGCGCAGCGAATGGGCCAATCTGATCTCCAGCAAAACCCGTTCGCAGCAGCAGATGCTGGCGCGTTACGCCAACGAGCAGGATTGGTGGGATCTCAGCGTGCAGGCCACCATCACCGCGAAAATGTGGGATAGCCTGAAAGAGCGCTTCCCGCTGGCGTGGCAAAACCTGTATCAGCAATACACCAGCGACAAAGGCATTCCGCAGAGTTATGCGATGGCGATTTCGCGTCAGGAGAGCGCGTGGAACCCGAAAGCGCGTTCACCGGTGGGCGCCAGTGGATTGATGCAGGTGATGCCTGGCACGGCGACACATACCGTGAAGATGTATAACATTCCCGGCTATGTGAACAGCAGCCAGCTGCTGGATCCGCAGACCAATATCCAGATCGGGACGCAGTATCTGGAGTATGTCTATCAGCAGTTTGGTCAGAACCGCATCTTCTCTTCGGCCGCCTATAATGCCGGTCCGGGACGCGTGCGCAGCTGGCAGAAAACCAGCGGCGGTAATCTGGATGCGGTGGCGTTTATCGAAACCATTCCGTTCTCAGAAACGCGTGGCTACGTGAAAAACGTGCTGGCCTACGATGCCTATTACCGCTACTTCATGGGCAAGCCGGACAAGATTCTCGCCGACAGTGAGTGGAATCGCCAGTATTGACTGTGCTATGCTTCCGTACTCGTTAATGAGTACGGAAGCCCTTCATGAGCCAACCCCTTTCTTCCCAGCCGGAATCGGCTCAGCCTGTTGAAGATAACTGGCTGCGTTTTATCGAACTGATGCAAAACGCTTTTGCCGATGGCGTAGCGCTGCCGTTATTACAACTGATGATGACGCCGGATGAACGTGAATCCTACGGGACGCGTTTGCGCATTATTGAAGAGTTGATGAGCGGCGAAATGAGCCAGCGTGAACTGAAGAATGAGTTGGGCGTGGGCATCGCCACCATTACGCGTGGATCCAATAGCCTGAAAGAGGCGCCGCCAGAGCTGAAACGCTGGCTGGAAGCGCGTCTCGGCCGCGATTAACGCTGGCTGTAGAGCGGATGCGTGAACGGACACAACGCCAGAATCAACGCCTGATGGTAGACGCTGGAGCGGCTCAGCAGGCCGTGAGTTAAGGCTCCAATCGCGCCGCCTTTGTGTTTGATATTTTCCACGCCGGTTAAGCGTGCCATCTCATCACCCAATTCATGCCCGGCAGCTAAGCCTGCCACGACAATCGGCGGCAGCGTGAAGCTGGCCGAACGTGATTCACCGCGCTGCTGCGCGTTTTCAATCACCATCCACGCAAAGGCGCAATCGCCTTCAATGCCCGCTTCAATTGCCACCCAGTAATCGGCCTGTGGACGCGCCTGACGCGCGTTCTCTACCCGCTGGCGTGCGCCAGTTCGCGTTTCAACATCACTAAGTGGCTGGGCTGCGACGCCGCTCTCGACCTCAACCCCTTCGATGTGGCAGGATCCTTCGCCGAAAACGTCGTTGAACGCCTGAGCAATCGCGCGAATTTTTGCCGGGTTGATGGTGGCTGCGACAACATGGTACATAATTGTTTGAACCCTCGAGGCAAATTTGTCGCAGTATAACGGAAATTAAGCATGCTACAGGTCTATCTTGTTCGTCACGGTGAAACGGTATGGAATGCGGCCCGACGCATTCAGGGGCAGTCTGACAGCCCGTTAACGGAAAAAGGTGAGCTGCAGGCGCATCAGGTGGGCGAGCGGGTGAAATCGCTGGGCATTACTCACGTGATAGCCAGCGATTTGGGACGTACGCGTCGTACGGCAGAGATTATCGCCGACGCGTGTGGCTGCACCGTTACCCTCGATGCGCGGCTGCGCGAGTTGAATATGGGCTGCCTGGAACAACGTCCACTCGACGGCTTAACCGAAGAAGAGGAAAACTGGCGCAAAACGCTGGTGGATGGCACTACGGCGGGGCGTATTCCAGGTGGTGAATCGATGGCGGAAATGGCCGCGCGTATGCACGAAGCGCTAAATGCGCTGCTCGAGTTGCCTGCGGGTAGCCGTCCGCTGATTGTCAGCCACGGTATGGCGCTGGGCGTGCTGGTCAGCACCATTCTCGGTTTGCCTGCGCATGCGGAACGTCGTTTGCGTCTGCGGAATTGCTCGATCTCGCGCGTGGATCATCAGCAGAGCGCGTGGCTGGCGGCCGGTTGGGTGGTTGAGACGGCGGGCGATGTGTCGCATCTGGATGCGCCTGCGCTGGATGAGTTGCAGCGCTGATCGGACGTTGTAAATAAAGAGGTCGCCATGAATGGCGACCCTACGAAATCGTGCAGTTCTGCGCTAAGGTCGCCATGAATGGCGACCTTACGACGATTAATGGTTCTGCGGGCGAATCGGAATCAGGTATTCGCAGCGGATTTCCGTTGGCGGCTCGCTACGCTTCTTACCACCGTGCGTGAAGAAACGCTCGATGTCCTGTCCCTGACGACGCACTAATCCCAGCGTCGGCATGCAGGTGCCGTACAGCAGCAGGATGAATTCACCCAGCGCGCTGCGCGCACCGTTGTAGGTGAACTGCACATAATCTCCCGCTTCCAGCACCACGCTCTGATTCGACTGCATGCTTTTTGCCAGCTGATCGGCGGGCACCGCAGTGGTGTAGAGAATCTCCTGCTCATCATCCTTTTCATGGCTGGCACGCACCTGATGCAGGCCGTACAGTACCGGCGGCACCGTGTCGGTTTCCAGCAGGAACTGCTTCCAGAAATGCATGCGCATCTCATCGCGGTAGCTGGAAATCTGCTCCAGCGTGCAGGAGTAACTCTGCGTTTGGCCGACCAGCACCGTTTCAGGCAGCGTAACAAACTGCGCTTCCGGGATGCTGTTATCGTCGAGACGAATCGGTGGGCGAATGCCAAACGAGTTCCACTCCGACGAGCGACGATACCAGGCAGGCGTTTGGTTGAACTGCTTTTTAAACGCACGGGTAAACGTCTGCTGCGAATCGAAGCGATATTGTAGTGCGATGTCGAGGATGGGGCGGCTGGTCAGGCGTAGCGCCACCGCGGCTTTCGACAGCCGACGCGCGCGAATATACGCACCAATCGCGTGGCTGGTTACTTCCTTGAACATCCGCTGCAGATGCCACTTGGAATAGCCTGCTTTCTGCGCAACGTTATCTAATGAAAGCGGTTGATCCAGATGGCTCTCCAGCCAGACAAGCAAATCGCGAATGATACCGGCTTGGTCCATAAAACATCCTCATAACTCTCTGGTGGCGCAACTATGAAGTCGTCGAATAATAGCACGAAATGCACAAAAGCGTGGGGGCGGTTTGCTAATCGAGTGTGCTAAGTCAATGCGGGTTAAAACCCGTTTAGGTTTGGTTCTGTGTTCGATTGACAGTACATTACATTCTCATCTATTCGATTGGCAATGGTAACTCAATGACAATAGCTCGTATTCTTATAATCACGTTGGCAACATATGTATTCAGTGCTGGCGTTCAGGCCGAAGAGATCGGCTCGGTAGACACGGTATTCAAGATGTTTGGCCCCGATCATAAGATCGTGGTGGAAGCCTTCGATGACCCGGACGTAAAAATGTAACCTGTTATATCAGCCGGGCAAAAACCGGCGGGATCAAAGGCGGATTGGGTTTGGCGGAAGATACGTCCGACTCGGCCATTTCCTGCCAACAGGTTGGGCCGGTAGAGCTTAGCGATAAAATCGCACAAGGCAAGGCGCAAGGTGAAGTGGTGTTCAGGAAACGCACATCGCTGGTGTTCAAGAAGCTGCAGGTGGTGCGCTTCTTTGACCAGAAACGTCATGCGCTGGTGTACCTAAGCTATTCCGACAAGGTGGTGGATGGATCGCCGAAGAATGCGCTGAGCGCCGTGCCGATTATGCCGTGGCATTAATGCAGACATAAAAAAACGCCCTGACGGGCGTTTTTTCTATCAACTCTTAATCCTGCAGTTCGCCGCAGAAGCGGTAACCTTCGCCGTGAATAGTGGCGATGATTTCTGGCGTGTCTGGCGTAGATTCGAAATGCTTACGGATGCGGCGGATGGTGACATCCACGGTACGGTCATGCGGCTTCAGCTCGCGGCCGGTCATCTTCTTCAGTAAGTCACCACGTGTCTGGATTTTGCCTGGATTCTCGCAGAAGTGCAGCATGGCGCGGAATTCACTGCGCGGCAGCTTGTACTGATCGCCGTTCGGGCTGATCAGTGAGCGGCTGTTGATATCCAGCTCCCAGCCATTAAAGCGATAGCTTTCAACGGTACGACGCTCTTCGCTTGGCATTGCCAGATTCATGGTACGCGACAGCAAGTTGCGTGCACGAATCGTCAATTCACGCGGATTGAACGGTTTGGTGATGTAATCATCGGCACCGATTTCCAGACCGAGGATTTTATCCACTTCATTATCACGGCCGGTCAGGAACATCAGCGCGACGTTTGCTTGCTCACGCAGTTCGCGCGCCAGCAGTAAACCGTTTTTACCTGGCAGGTTGATATCCATAATCACCAGGTTGACGTCATTTTCCGTCAAAACCTGATGCATCTCGGCGCCGTCGGTGGCTTCATAGACCACGTAACCTTCTGCCTCAAAGATACTTTTGAGGGTGTTACGCGTGACCAGTTCGTCTTCAACGATAAGAATGTGCGGGGTCTGCATGTTTCGCTACCTAAAATTTGCCAACAAATCGAAAACAGGGCGTACGTCGGTTACGCTAATGTGCTGCAACCGGTATACGAAATAATCTTCGGAATACACCATCCATCTACGTCAACTTCAGTGTTAGCTCAGCCAGTCAGGATGGATATTTGCACGCCCCGAGGATATCGGACAGGCGCTCATCCTAACCGTATTAACAGCAACCTAACAGCACCAACAACAACCGATAAGCATAAAAACAACGCTTCGTTGACTTATATCAAATGCAAGTGTAGCACGTTAACACTTTTATGAAAAACTTCTCCAGGATTGCTAGTTTAGCTCACAAAATGCAGCATTTTTGCTACATTTATCCCTTATACAACCAAAACTAAAACACGCAGGAAATTATATTTCAATGATATGAAAGAAAAGGGTTTTATATTAAATAGGTCATATAATTTTGCTTATGCCTGCTAATTTCCACTACAGCTGGATTTATCCCTCTTTTAACATCGTTAACATCTTATTTTCTCTGCTAGCCGCAGTTGGTATTTTCTCTCCTGCATGCCAACATAATGCGAGTTGTTAACAGTTCGATGGAAAAATCATGCATTTCCCCTTAATCCTTGTCTCTCCCGCCCGTCCGGAAAATATCGGTGCGGCTGCCCGCGCTATGAAAACCATGGGTTTTAGCGAACTGCGCATTGTCGCCAGCGATGCCTGGCAAGATCCGGCAGCACGCCGCGTGGCGCACGGCGCCGGTGAGATTCTCGATAACGTCAAAACCTACGCCACGCTGAGCGAGGCGCTAAAGGATGTCGATTTTTCCGTGGCAACTACCGCGCGCAGCCGTGCGAAATTCCGCTATTACGCTACGCCTGCGCAGGTTGAAAACATCCTGCAGGAGAAGCGCCAATGGCTGAGCCGCATCGCGCTGGTGTTTGGCCGCGAAGACAGCGGTTTAACCAATGAGGAGCTGGAGCAGGTTGATCTGTTGACTGGCATCCCGATGGCCAATGATTATCCGTCGCTGAATCTCGGTCAGGCGGTGATGGTGTATTGCTATCAACTGTCAGCGCTCAATCAAATAGCGGCTGAGACCGCGGAAGTGGCAAATGAGCTGCAGCTGCAGGCATTGCGCCAGCGCTTCCACCAGTTGCTGGTTAAGCTGGATGTCAGTGATGACGTCAAAATGGCGGACTGGATCGATCAGCGTATCGGCCTGCTGGAACAGCGTGACAGCGCCATGCTGCATCGTTTGTTACATGACGTAGAAAAAAAACTTATAGATAATTGCTCGGATAAATCCTGAGTTGCTAGTGACTGATGCGGGAATCCGCCGCATCTCCTGAACAATCGCAATAATTTTTGCTTTATTAAGCGCAGCACTGCGCAGCGCCAGGGATGGCGCGGCTAAGACAAATTCGTTGACTTAACGTGCGCTTTGCTTTACTTCTGGAAGGCAGACGGACAAGACAAAGACAGACAGAAAAAAATCTAAATGCGTAAACTCAGCCTGAACACCACAATTATTATTACCACCACCATTACCACAGGTAACGGTGCGGGCTGACGCATACAGGAAAAACAAAGAAAAAAGCCCGCACCTAAACAGTGCGGGCTTTTTTTTCGGCAAAAATTCAGGAGAGCTTTAACTATGCGAGTGCTGAAATTCGGCGGAACCTCAGTAGCCAATGCGGAACGTTTTCTCCGTGTGGCGGACATTCTGGAAAGCAATGCACAACAGGGACAGGTTGCGACCATTCTCTCTGCACCAGCAAAAATTACCAATCATCTGGTGGCGATGATTGAGAAAACCATCAGCGGCCTGGATACATTGCCGAATATCAGCGATGCCGAACGTATTTTTGCCGACCTGCTGCAAGGCTTGCGTGACGCGCAGCCGGGCTTTGATTATGACGGACTGAAAACCCGCGTTGAGCTGGAGTTTGCGCAGCTGAAACAGGTGCTGCATGGCATCAGCCTGCTGGGCCAGTGCCCGGACGCCGTTAATGCCGCCATCATCTGCCGTGGCGAGAAGCTGTCGATTGCCATTATGGAAGCGCTGCTGCAGGCGCGCGGCCACAAAGTCACCGTGATCGATCCGGTGGAGAAGCTGCTGGCGATTGGTCATTACCTTGAATCCACCGTTGATATCGCCGAATCCACGCGCCGCATCGCCGCCAGCCAGATCCCAGCCGATCACTTTATCCTGATGGCCGGTTTCACCGCCGGTAACGAGAAGGGCGAACTGGTGGTGCTGGGCCGTAACGGCTCTGACTATTCCGCTGCGGTGTTGGCTGCGTGTTTGCGCGCTGACTGTTGTGAAATCTGGACCGATGTTGACGGCGTTTATACCTGCGATCCGCGTCAGGTGCCTGACGCGCGCTTACTGAAATCGATGTCATATCAGGAAGCGATGGAGCTCTCTTACTTCGGCGCCAAAGTGCTGCATCCGCGTACCATCGCACCTATCGCCCAGTTCCAGATTCCTTGTCTGATCAAAAACACCGCTAACCCGCAAGCGCCGGGCACCTTAATCGGTGGCGAAGGCGAGCTGGATGAAAATCCGGTTAAAGGCATCACCAACCTGAATAACATGGCGATGTTCAACGTGTCAGGTCCGGGCATGAAAGGCATGGTTGGCATGGCCGCGCGCGTTTTCGCGGCGATGTCACGCACCGGCATTTCCGTGGTGCTTATCACCCAATCCTCTTCGGAATACAGCATCAGTTTCTGCGTACCGCAAAGCGAGCAGGCGCGTGCGCGTCGCGTGCTGGAAGAGGAGTTCTATCTGGAGTTGAAAGATGGCTTGCTCGATCCGCTGGACGTGCTGGAACAGCTGGCGGTGATCTCGGTGGTCGGCGATGGCATGCGCACGCTGCGCGGCATCTCGGCCAAATTCTTCTCGGCGCTGGCGCGTGCCAATATCAATATCGTGGCGATTGCGCAGGGTTCGTCAGAGCGTTCCATCTCGGTGGTAGTGAGCAACGACGAAGTCACTACCGGCGTGCGTGTGGTGCATCAGATGTTGTTCGCCACCGATCAGGTGATTGAAGTGTTCGTGGTTGGCGTTGGTGGAGTGGGCGCGGCGCTGCTGGATCAGCTGCATCGCCAGCAGACATGGCTGAAACAGAAGCATATCGATCTGCGCGTATGCGGTATCGCTAACTCGCGTGCGCTGTTAACTAACGTGCACGGTATCGATCTCAGCAACTGGAAGGTAGAACTGAACGAAGCCAAAGAGCCGTTCAATCTCGGTCGCCTGATGCGTTTGGTGAAGGAGTATCATCTGCTCAATCCGGTGATCGTCGATTGTACTTCCAGCCAGGCGGTTGCCGATCAGTATGCCGATTTCCTCGCCGAAGGTTTCCACGTGGTGACGCCGAACAAAAAGGCCAACACCTCGTCGTGGAATTACTACCAGCAGATGCGGGCAGCGGCAGCGAAATCGCGCCGTAAGTTCCTGTACGACACCAACGTCGGTGCCGGTTTGCCGGTGATCGAAAACCTGCAAAACCTGATGAACGCCGGTGATGAACTGATCAAGTTCTCCGGTATTCTGTCAGGCTCGCTCTCCTTTATCTTCGGCAAGCTTGATGAAGGCGTTTCGCTGTCGGAAGCGACGAAAATGGCGCGCGAGATGGGCTTTACCGAGCCGGATCCGCGTGACGATCTTTCTGGTACCGATGTAGCGCGTAAGCTGCTGATTCTGGCACGTGAAGCGGGACATCAGTTGGAGCTCCGCGATATCGACATCGAACCGCTGCTGCCCGCCAGTCTGACCGAGATCGCCGACGTTGAGCAGTTTATGGAACGTCTGCCGGAACTGGATAACGCTTTTGCCGCGCGCGTTGCCAAAGCGCGTGACGAAGGTAAAGTATTACGCTTCGTCGGCGCGATTGAAGAGGGCGGCGTTTGCAAAGTGAAGATTGATGCGGTGGACGGAAACGATCCGCTGTACAAAGTGAAGAACGGTGAGAATGCGCTGGCATTCTACAGCCGCTACTATCAGCCAATCCCGCTGGTTCTGCGTGGATATGGTGCAGGGAATGATGTCACAGCAGCAGGCGTGTTTGCGGACCTGCTGCGTACGCTGTCGTGGAAGTTGGGAGTTTGATGATGGTAAAAATTTATGCACCGGCCTCGATAGGTAACGTCAGCGTCGGCTTTGATGTGCTGGGTGCGGCGGTTTCGCCGGTGGATGGTACCTTGTTGGGTGACTGCGTTTCCGTAGAAGCCGCCGACAGCTTTAGCCTGGTGAACTCTGGGCGCTTTGTCAGCAAATTGCCGACCAATCCGCACGAGAACATCGTTTATCAGTGTTGGGAGCGTTTTTGCCAGGCGATTGGTAAACAAGTTCCGGTGGCGATGACGCTGGAAAAGAATATGCCGATCGGTTCCGGACTCGGTTCAAGCGCCTGTTCGGTGGTTGCTGGCTTGATGGCGATGAACGAATTCTGCGGCAAACCGCTCAACGATACCGAACTGCTGGCGCTGATGGGCGAGCTGGAAGGGCGTATTTCCGGCAGCGTACACTTTGATAATGTTGCCCCGTGCTTCCTTGGCGGCGTGCAGTTGATGATTGAAGAGAACGGCATCATCAGTCAGGACGTGCCGTGCTTTGACGAATGGCTGTGGGTGATGGCGTATCCGGGGATTAAAGTCTCCACCGCCGAAGCGCGCGCCATTCTGCCGGCACAGTACCGCAAAGAAGATGCCATCAAGCACGGTCGCCTGCTGGCGGGCTTTATTCACGCCTGTCATACGCGTCAGCCTGGGCTTGCGGCTAAACTTATGCAGGATGTTATCGCTGAGCCGTATCGCACCAAACTGCTGCCAGGCTTCGCCGATGCGCGCAAAGCGGCGCAGGATATTGGCGCGCTGGCGTGCGGTATTTCGGGTTCCGGCCCGACACTTTTCGCTGTTTGCAACGAGATGGCAACGGCACAGCGGATGGCGGACTGGCTGAGCCAGCACTATCTGCAGAATGAAGAAGGTTTCGTCCACATCTGCCGTCTTGATACGGCTGGCGCACGTAAATTGGGATAACGCATGAAACTCTACAACCTTAAGGATCACAACGAGCAGGTTAGTTTTGCTCAGGCCGTTAAACAGGGCCTCGGCTCGCAGCAAGGGCTGTTTTTCCCGCTCGAACTGCCGGAATTCGAACTGACCGATATCGATGCCATGCTGGAGATGGATTTCGTCAGCCGCAGCAGCAAAATTCTCTCTGCCTATATTGGCGATGAAATTGCCGCGCATCAGCTGGCCGAGCGCGTGAAAAACGCCTTTGCTTTCCCGGCGCCAGTGGCGAAGGTCAGCGATGATGTGGCTTGCCTAGAGCTGTTCCACGGTCCAACGCTGGCGTTCAAAGACTTCGGCGGCCGCTTTATGGCGCAGATGCTCTCCTATGTGAGCGGTGCGGATGAGCAGATCACCATTCTGACCGCCACGTCCGGCGATACCGGCGCAGCGGTGGCGCATGCCTTCTACGGCATGGAAAACGTGCGCGTGGTGATTCTCTATCCACAGGGCAAAATCAGCCCGCTGCAGGAGAAACTGTTCTGTACGCTGGGCGGCAACATCGAAACCATCGCGGTTGAAGGCGATTTCGATGCATGTCAGGCACTGGTGAAACAGGCGTTTGATGATGAAGAGCTGAAGAAGGCGATTGGCCTGAACTCGGCGAACTCCATCAACATCAGCCGTCTGCTGGCGCAGATTTGCTACTACTTCGAAGCGGTAGCGCAGCTGCCACAAGAGAAGCGCAATCAGCTGGTGGTCTCGGTGCCGAGCGGCAACTTCGGTGACTTAACGGCGGGTTTGCTGGCGAAATCACTCGGTCTGCCAATCAAGCGCTTTATTGCGGCAACTAATGCGAACGATACCGTGCCACGCTTCCTCGGCAACGGTGCATGGCAGCCAAACGCCACGGTAGCAACGCTGTCGAACGCCATGGATGTCAGCCAGCCAAACAACTGGCCGCGCGTGGAAGAGCTGTTCCGTCGCAAAACCTGGCGCTTGACCGATCTGGCGTACGGCGCGGTGTCTGATGAAACCACCAAATCCACCATGCGCGAGCTTGCTGAGATTGGCTACATCTCTGAACCGCATGCGGCGATTGCTTATCGTCTGCTGCGCGACAACCTGCAGGAGGGCGAATACGGCCTGTTCCTCGGCACTGCGCATCCGGCGAAGTTCAAAGAGAGCGTGGACGAGATTTTAGGTCAGGATCTGCCGCTGCCGAAAGAGCTGGCCGAGCGCGCCGACTTGCCGCTGCTGTCGCATAATCTGAAAGGCGATTTCGCTGAACTGCGGGCGTTTTTGTTGAAGTAATGTAGGGTCGCCATTTATGGCGACCTCGATCAAGCCGCCATTTATGGCGACCTCGATCAAGCCGCCATCATGGCGGCTTGCTTATTTCTGCTCGTGACGCTTAAACACCAGCTCGTTATCTTTGCTTTCTGCCGCGTCAAAGAAATACCCATCCACATCAAACTTCTTCAGCTGCGCTGGCTTGGTCAGGCGGTTCTGAATCACATAGCGGCTCATTAATCCACGCGCTTTCTTGGCGTAGAAGCTGATGACTTTAAACTTGCCATTCTTCTCATCCAGGAACACCGGCTTGATCAATTCGGCGTTGAGTTTCTTCGGCTTGATGGCTTTGAAATACTCATCGGATGCCAGATTGATCAGCACGTCGTCACCTTGCTCAGCAATCGCCTCATTCAACTTATCAGTCAGCAAATCTCCCCAGAAGCCGTAAAGATCTTTACCGGCTGGATTCGCCAGTTTAATGCCCATCTCCAGACGATAAGGTTGCATCAAATCGAGCGGGCGTAGCAGACCGTATAACCCGGATAACATGCGTAGGTGCTGCTGGGCAAAATCGAAATCGCCATCGCTAAAGGTTTCGGCCTGCAAACCGGTATACACATCGCCTTTGAACGCCAGAATCGCCTGACGGGCATTCTCCAGCGAGAAGGGTGGCTGCCATTGGTTAAAACGATCGGCATTCAGGTGCGCCAGCTTGTCGCTGATACCCATCAGTGAACTGATCTGCGACGGTGAAAGATCGCGCGCAACGTCAATTAATTGGTGTGATTTTTCTAACAGCGCCGGTTGGGTAAAACGTTGTGTCGCCAGCGGGCTTTCATAGTCCAGTGTCTTCGCTGGCGAGATAACCATCAGCATCGTGTACGTCCTCTTTGACCCGCAGGTTTATCAGGGAATTGAAGGGAAAAATGTCGCAAGGAGTGTAGCAAAAAAGCGGAATGGATCGGCAAATCGCTCCCATTTGTTAGCGCTATCGTAAAGGGCACTTCGTGGTGTTGCGCCGTCACTTGTGCGTGATATTATCGCAACAGCCTTTTACACCCTGACAGTCAACCTAAGAGAAAGAGAACCATGACGGACAAACTTACTTCCTTGCGTCAGCTGACTACTGTGGTCGCCGACACCGGTGATATCGCGGCAATGAAGCTTTACCAGCCGCAAGATGCGACCACCAACCCTTCTTTGATTCTCAACGCCGCTCAAATCCCTGAATACCGCAAACTGATTGACGAAGCCATTACCTGGGCGCGTCAGCAGAGCAGCAATAAAGAAGAACAACTGGCGCTGGTATCTGACAAGCTGGCCGTCAACATTGGTCTGGAAATTCTCAAACTGATTCCAGGTCGCATCTCGACTGAAGTGGATGCGCGCCTCTCTTACGACACTGAAGCGAGCATCGCGAAAGCGCGTAGCTTGATCAAACTGTACAACGATGCTGGCATCAGCAATGACCGTATCCTGATCAAACTGGCTTCGACCTGGCAGGGCATCCGTGCTGCTGAGCAACTGGAAAAAGAAGGCATCAACTGTAACCTGACGCTGCTGTTCTCCTTCGCGCAGGCGCGTGCGTGTGCGGAAGCGGGCGTGTTCCTGATCTCTCCATTCGTTGGCCGTATCCTCGACTGGTACAAGCAGAACACCGATAAGAAAGAGTATGCAGCCCACGAAGATCCAGGCGTGGTGTCTGTGGCTGAAATCTACAACTACTACAAGCAGCACGGTTATGAAACCGTGGTGATGGGCGCGAGCTTCCGTAACGTTGGCGAAATCATTGAGCTGGCGGGCTGCGATCGTCTGACCATCTCTCCGGGCCTGCTGAAAGAGCTGGCTGAGAGCGAAGGTACCGTTGAGCGTAAACTGAGCTACACCGGCGAAGTGAAAGCGCGTCCAGCGAAGATGACCGAAGCTGAGTTCTTCTGGCAGCACAACCAGGATCCAATGGCCGTGACCAAACTGGCTGAAGGTATCCGCAACTTTGCCATCGATCAGGGCAAACTTGAGAAGATGATCGCCGAACTGCTGTAAGGTGATTGGCCGTGGCGGCGACAGGCTGCCACGGTTTTACGTTTTTCCCCCGCTTCCTGTATTATCCTTTTACTTCCCACGTCATTTGCTGCCTTGCAGCCAACCACAGCGATAACTCTATGGATACTTTACGAATTGGATTAATTTCCGTTTCCGATCGTGCTGCTAACGGCATCTATCAGGATCAGGGCATTCCGGCGTTAGAGAGCTGGCTCGCTGCCGCGCTGGCTACGCCGTTTGAAATCGAAACGCGTCTGGTGCCGGATGAGCAGCCCATGATTGAGCAGGCGATCTGCGAGCTGGTCGATGAGCTGTTCTGCAATTTGGTGCTCACCACTGGCGGTACCGGACCGGCGCGACGTGATGTGACGCCAGATGCCACTCTGGCGGTCGCCGACCGTGAAATGCCAGGCTTCGGCGAGCAGATGCGCCAAATCAGCCTGCAATTTGTCCCGACCGCCATTTTGTCGCGTCAGGTTGGCGTGATTCGCAAACAGTCATTGATCCTCAATCTGCCGGGCCAGCCGAAATCCATTAAAGAGACGCTGGAAGGACTGAAAGCAGAAGATGGAACGGTAAAAGTGCCGGGAATTTTTGCTGCTGTACCTTATTGTTTACAGCTGCTGGAAGGGCCCTATGTGGAAACTCATGCTGATGTGGTAGCAGCTTTTCGCCCCAAAAGCGCCCGTCGTGAGACAAATGACTAAAAAACGACATTTTCAGGCATAAAATCCAGCAGCACTGGTGTGGCAAAATATTGACGGTATAGTAATCCAATCTTTACATAAGTTGTTTTGCCTCTGGATACCGCTGGATTATGGATACGCACGCAACGCGTCGACTCAATGGACAGGATTACAAAACCCTGTCGCTGGCCGCCCTTGGTGGGGCGCTGGAATTCTACGACTTCATTATCTTCGTCTTCTTTGCCGCCGTGATCGGCGAGCTGTTCTTCCCGCCTGATATCCCCGAATGGCTGCGTCAGGTGCAGACCTTCGCTATCTTTGCTGCCGGTTATCTGGCGCGTCCGTTAGGCGGCATCATCATGGCGCACTTTGGTGACAAAGTAGGGCGTAAGAAGATGTTCAGCCTCAGTATTCTGTTGATGGCGCTGCCGACGCTAGCGATGGGCGCATTGCCCACTTATGCCAGCATCGGCATCGCTGCGCCGCTATTGATGTTGCTGATGCGCGTGCTGCAAGGCGCGGCCATTGGCGGTGAAGTGCCAGGCGCGTGGGTGTTTGTCGCCGAACATGTGCCCGAGAAACGCATCGGTTTTGCCTGTGGCACGCTGACGGCGGGCTTAACCGCCGGCATTCTGCTCGGTTCACTGGTGGCAACGGTGCTGAACACCACGCTGTCGCCTGCTGCGATTCGCGATCACGGCTGGCGCATTCCTTTCTTCCTCGGCGGAGTGTTTGGCCTGCTGGCGATGTATCTGCGTCGCTGGCTGCATGAAACGCCGGTGTTCCAGCAGATGCAGCAGCGCAAAGCGCTGGCAGAAAAAATGCCGCTGCAAACCATTCTCGCCAGCCACAAGCGCGGCATTGTGATTTCGATGCTGCTCACCTGGCTGCTGTCAGCCTGCATCGTGGTGGTGATTTTGATGGCGCCAACGCTGATGCAGAAACAGCACGGCATTCCTGCCGCGCTCAGTCTGCAAGCCAACAGCTTCGCCACCATTATGCTGCTGCTGGGTTGCGTTATCGCCGGATGGCTGGTGGATCGCTTTGGTGCGGCGCGATCGCTGATGGTCGGCTCATTATTGCTGGCGATCGGCAGCTGGAACTTCTTCCATCAACTGGGCAGCACGCCGGAAATGCTGTTTATCTGGTATGGCTTAGCGGGCCTGAGCGTTGGCGTGGTAGGCGTGGTGCCGTTTGTTATGGTGCGCGCGTTTCCGGCGGCAGTGCGCTTTACCGGCATCTCGTTCTCTTACAATGTTGCTTACGCGATTTTTGGTGGCCTGACGCCAATTAGCGTGACGCTGATGATGAGCCTGACGCCAATGGCACCGGCCTGGTATGTGCTAGCGCTGGCGGTGATTGGCTTTATGGTGGGCATTTGGCTGTGGCGCGATAGCCGTCAGCAGCATGCGCAGTTGGATATGTCGCTGCACTCTTCATAATGGAAAAAGCGGAGCCAAACAGCTCCGCTTTTTCTTTTCTTACTCGCCAATCGGCAATACAGTGCGGCCAAATTTCTCGTTCAGCACTTCGCCCATCGCCAGATAGAACGCGCTCGATCCGCAAATAATGCCAATCCAGCCAGCAAAGCGCAGCAGCCCCGCGTTATCGGTCAGATGGCCGATGGCCAGCAGCGCAAACAGCAGCGTCAGGGTGGCGAAGATGAACTGCAGCATTTTCGGCGACTTCAGCGTGCCGAAGAACAAAAACGCAGTGAACACGCCCCACAACGCGAGATAGGCGCCAAGGAAGTGGCCGTCGGCTGCCTCTGCCAGTCCCAGTTTCGGCAGCAGCAGAATCGCCACTAACGTTAACCAGAAGCTACCGTAAGAGGTAAAGGCGGTCAGCCCGAAGGTGTTGCCTTTCTTATACTCCAGCAGCCCGGCAAAAATTTGCGCGATGCCGCCGTAGAAAATACCCATCGCCAGGATGATCACATCCATCGCAAACAGGCCAGTGTTGTGTAAGTTGAGCAGGATGGTGGTCATACCGAATCCCATCAGGCCCAACGGGGCGGGATTCGCCAGCGTGGTATTGCTCATAATTCCTCAGAAGCAGCGTTGAAGATGTTGTTAGTGTTTTACCCCCGCGCAAACCGCTGGTGGCGCGAGGCGCTGCATAATAAGCGGCCTCTTTTTGGCCAACTTTGATCTGAATCGACCAGAGAATGAAATTTTTTTTAGTTTTAACCCTTGATGCGCATCGAACCGGCCCCATTTACTTGTCATCGAGCGTTGTGAGGCAGCAAAAAAAGCCTGCTTCAGCAGTTGAAAGTGGTCAGTTTGACCGCATCTCTGTTTCACAACCCTAATTGGCAAAGAATTTAAGTGGGAGATGTTTAGATGGGTAAGATTATTGGTATTGACTTGGGTACAACCAACTCATGTGTTGCAGTTATGGATGGTGGTAAAGCGCGCGTGCTGGAAAACGCCGAAGGCGACCGCACCACGCCGTCGATCATTGCGTATGCACAGGATGGCGAAACTCTGGTTGGTTCACCGGCTAAACGTCAGTCTGTGACCAACCCGCAGAATACCCTGTTTGCGATTAAGCGCCTGATTGGCCGTCGCTTCCAGGACGAAGAAGTACAGCGTGATATTAAAATCATGCCTTACAAAATCATCGGCGCGGATAACGGCGACGCATGGATTGATGTGAAGGGCCAGAAAATGGCACCACCACAGATCTCGGCTGAAGTGCTGAAAAAGATGAAGAAAACCGCGGAAGATTTCCTCGGTGAAGCAGTAACTGAAGCAGTTATTACTGTTCCAGCTTACTTCAACGATGCGCAGCGTCAGGCGACCAAAGACGCCGGCCGTATCGCGGGTCTGGAAGTAAAACGTATCATCAACGAACCAACCGCTGCTGCACTGGCTTACGGTCTGGACAAAGGTCAGGGCAACCGCACCATCGCGGTATACGACCTGGGCGGCGGTACTTTCGATATCTCAATCATTGAGATCGACGAAGTTGATGGCGAGAAAACCTTTGAAGTTCTGGCAACCAACGGTGATACCCACCTGGGTGGTGAAGACTTCGATAGCCGTCTGATTAACTATCTGGTGGCTGAATTTAAGAAAGATCAGGGCATCGATCTGCACAACGATCCGCTGGCAATGCAGCGTCTGAAAGAAGCGGCAGAGAAAGCCAAGATCGAGTTGTCTTCAGCGCAGCAGACCGACGTTAACCTGCCGTACATCACGGCGGATGCGACCGGTCCTAAGCACCTGAACATCAAAGTAACGCGTGCGAAACTGGAATCTCTGGTTGAAGATTTGGTATCTCGCTCAATCGAGCCGCTGAAAGTGGCTCTGCAGGATGCAGGTCTGTCTGTTTCAGACATCAACGATGTAATCCTGGTAGGCGGTCAAACGCGTATGCCAATGGTTCAGGCCAAAGTAACTGAGTTCTTTGGTAAAGAGCCACGTAAAGACGTGAACCCGGATGAAGCGGTAGCCGTTGGTGCTGCGGTTCAGGGTGGCGTGTTGGCGGGTGAAGTGAAAGACGTTCTGCTGCTGGACGTTACTCCGCTGTCGCTGGGTATCGAAACCATGGGCGGCGTGATGACTTCGCTGATCAGCAAGAACACCACCATCCCAACCAAGCACAGCCAGGTGTTCTCGACTGCTGAAGATAACCAGTCTGCCGTGACCATTCACGTGCTGCAGGGTGAGCGTAAGCGTTCAGGCGATAACAAATCACTGGGCCAGTTCAACCTCGACGGTATCCAGTCTGCACCGCGCGGCATGCCGCAGATCGAAGTGACCTTCGATATCGATGCGGATGGTATCCTGCACGTGTCTGCGAAAGACAAAAACAGCGGTAAAGAGCAGAAGATCACCATCAAGGCTTCTTCTGGTCTGAACGAAGAAGAGATCGAAAAAATGGTGCGTGACGCGGAAGCGAACGCCGAGTCTGACCGTAAGTTCGAAGAGCTGGTTCAGACCCGTAACCAGGGCGATCAGATTTCGCACAGCACCCGTAAGCAGTTGGACGAAGCGGGCGACAAACTGTCTGCTGAAGACAAAGCACCAATCGAAGCGGCGCTGACCGAGCTGAACACCGCGCTGAAAGGCGAAGACAAAGCGGACATCGAAGCCAAAATGCAGGCATTGATGGAAGTGTCCAGCAAACTGATGGAGCTGGCACAGCAGCAGGGTCAGGCAGCTGATGCAGGCGATGCTTCTGCACAGAAAGATGACGACGTTGTCGACGCTGAGTTCGAAGAAGTTAAAGACAAAAAATAATTGCCCCTGACCGGGCGCGACGGCTGGCCTGACAGCCGTTGAAACCAGCACGGGCGTAGGAGATCTCTCCACGCCCGTGCGATCATGTTAAGGGCAGAACAAATATGGCTAAGAGTGATTTATACGAGATCTTAGGCGTCTCTAAATCCGCAGATGAGCGTGAAATCAAAAAGGCTTATAAGCGCCTGGCGATGAAATACCATCCGGACCGTAATCCGGACAATAAAGAAGCCGAAGCGAAGTTTAAAGAAATTAAGGAAGCCTACGAAATTTTGACCGACGCACAAAAGCGTGCGGCCTACGACCAATATGGTCATGCAGCCTTTGAACAAGGTGGCATGGGCGGTGGTGGCGGCTTCGGCGGCGGCGGTGCTGACTTCAGCGATATCTTTGGCGACGTCTTTGGCGATATTTTTGGTGGTGGCCGCCGTCAGCGTGCCTCACGTGGCGCCGATTTACGCTACAACATGGAGCTAACGCTGGAAGAAGCGGTACGCGGCGTGACCAAAGAGATCCGCATTCCAACCCTGGAAGAGTGTGATGTCTGCCACGGCAGCGGCGCGAAAGCGGGTACCAAACCACAGACCTGTCATACCTGTCATGGTGCAGGCCAGGTGCAGATGCGTCAGGGCTTCTTCACCGTGCAGCAGGCGTGTCCGACCTGTCACGGTCGCGGTTCAGTGATCAAAGATCCGTGCAATGCTTGTCATGGTCACGGTCGCGTTGAGCGCAGTAAAACCCTGTCGGTGAAAATTCCTGCAGGCGTGGATACCGGCGATCGCATTCGTCTGACCGGCGAAGGTGAAGCGGGCGAACACGGCGCACCAGCGGGCGATCTGTACGTTCAGGTTTCGGTGAAAAAACACCCAATCTTCGAGCGTGAAGATAACAACCTGTATTGCGAAGTGCCGATTAACTTCGCGATGGCAGCATTAGGCGGCGAGATTGAAGTGCCGACGCTTGATGGTCGCGTAAACCTTAAAGTGCCTTCTGAAACGCAAACCGGCAAGCTGTTCCGCATGCGCGGTAAAGGCGTGAAATCAGTGCGTGGCGGTGCGGTAGGTGATTTGCTGTGTCGTGTGGTGGTGGAAACGCCAGTCAGCCTCAACGACAAACAGAAAGCGCTGCTGCGTGAACTGGAAGAGAGTTTTGGCGGCCCAAGCGGCGAGAAAAACAGCCCGCGCTCCAAAAGCTTCCTCGACGGTGTGAAGAAGTTCTTTGACGATTTAACGCGTTAATCCCGTCTTAGATGTGTAAAAAAGCGGAGAGGAAACTCTCCGCTTTTTTTATACTCATTATTAATGATATTAAAATCCGTTAATTTCATCTTAATAATCATTAAAGATGTGTGGAATCTATTTATTTGTTTTACTTTCAAAGTCAAGGCTTGAATACTACTTCAATCTATATTTCTGAATTAATCTCTCAGCGTTCATTTATGCATTTATTTCAATGGCAGCTCAGGGATGCTTGTGAATATTAAGTTAATTGATTGGAGTAACCATGTTTTATATTCGGGGTGTTTTCATTCTCATGGCGTTATTGCCTTTAACTGCCGCGGCGCATGTTAAATGGTTTGTCGATTACAACACCGAGAATCGCCCAGCTTCATTATTAAATATGCTGCAGTCTGTAGAATTTATGGGGCTGCTGGCCCTTGCTACCATTGTCATATTTCTTACCTCGGTGCTGGACCGTAAACTGGCATCGCCAGTTGATATACCTGAATGGCAACCGAAATTAACGCTGCTGGAGAATTGCGTGCCGGCCATAATGCGTTATGGTACGTCGGCGTTCTTTTTAACGCTGACATTAGGTTTTCCACATATTATTCTGACGCCAGAATTAGTGGTTGAAAATCCGGCGATGCGTTATGTACATGCGCTAATTGCTCTGACCGCTTTTCACCGTCGTACAAGTTTAATTGCTGGCGTTGGTATCTTATTCCTTTACAGTTACGCCACCCAATTATACGGCACCTTCCATATGCTGGATTACCTGGTGTTTATTGGCACCGGTGTCTATCTGATCATGCAAACCTTATGCGATAAAGTACGTAGCCTAACCATTGAATTAGTCCGCTTTACGCTGGCGTATTCATTCTTGTGGGGTGCAATTGAAAAATTCATGCAACCCGATCTCTTTTACCATCTGTTAGAAGAGCATAGTTATCTGGCGATGGGCATGGACTGGGAATTCTTCGTCCGTGCTGCTGGCTTTGTAGAGTTTTGCTGTGCCTGGCACATCTTTAGTGGTCGTGCAGCGGGTTATGCTGGTATTGGCTTGATGGCTTTCTTTGTCATCGCCGCCGTTATTCCGTTTGGTATGATCGATTTTATTGGCCATTTCTTATTTATCATTCCACTGATTGCCGTCCTGTTCACGCCGCGCAAGGTGCCACTCTGCCGCACCGCATGCGGTAGCACATTCGCGTTTCTGGTGGCGCTTGCACTGTATTTGCTGGTGGCTTATGCCGCTTGGTATATGCTTTATTTTTACCTGCATTTGGACTTATTCCATTAAGAGGTGATTATGCATCGGTATTACCGAGCAATTAACGAGACATAAGCTGCTTTTAACGAGGTGTCTGAATCGCTACACTTCTCAGCCTAAATGTCTCTACTCAGGAGGAGTTGTGAACAAATCCCGTTCTATTCGAAGCTTGCTAAAAAGCTTTATCGCCAGTGACGCCAGCAACGGCATAGTGCTGATTCTGGCGGCCGTCGCGGCGATGATTTTGGCGAACAGCGCAGAAACCGCTCAGGGTTATCAATCGTTTCTTGCAGAGCCGGTACAGATTCGCTTTGGCGCATTAGACATCAGTAAAAACCTGCTGCTGTGGATCAACGATGCCATGATGGCACTGTTTTTCCTGGTGATTGGTTTGGAAGTGAAACGTGAGCTGATCACCGGCGAGCTTGCCAGTCGCGATCGCGCCATTTTCCCGGTCATCGCGGCGATTGGCGGTATGGTGGTGCCAGGACTGATTTTCCTGTTCTTCAACCACGGCGATCCGATTGCACGTAACGGCTGGGCGATTCCAACCGCCACCGATATTGCTTTCGCTTTGGGCGTGTTGGCGCTGCTGGGCAGTCGCGTACCGACTGCGTTAAAAGTGTTCCTGATGGCGCTGGCGATTATTGATGATCTTGGCGCTATCGTGATCATCGCGCTGTTCTACACCAGCGATCTTTCGGTGTTGTCGTTGAGCGTGGCGGCGGGTGCGATTGTGCTGCTGGCGAT
>NZ_DAMBSA010000019.1:0-23114 GCF_032054795.1 Pantoea sp. CTOTU49201 | reverse complement strand
ATCGATAATGTCCGATTGCGGCTGTGGCAGCGGCGCAGCGTTATTCCAGTAAATCGCTGAGCAGTCGAACGGCATGTAAGCGTAGCTGCGATTGCTTTGATAATTGCCCGGCACCGAACACATGCCGGTGCCGGCCACTTTCAGGCTGTCGCCGATG
Source organism: Pantoea sp. CTOTU49201 (assembly GCF_032054795.1). NCBI lineage: Bacteria > Pseudomonadati > Pseudomonadota > Gammaproteobacteria > Enterobacterales > Erwiniaceae > Pantoea > Pantoea sp. CTOTU49201. The sequence goes on along the minus strand of NZ_DAMBSA010000019.1, from coordinate 22,957 downwards.
TGCAGCGGCAGCGCATTCAGTTTATCCACGCTATTCACTTCGATGCTCTCGGTACCTTTCACCCACGCAAGGCTGAGCTTGATCGGCATGCTAAGAGGAATCCAGGTGAACAGCATCACCAGCACCAGCAGCGAACCGCATGCCAGTACCAGATTTTTACGCCAGCGCTGCACCGGGAAGTTACGCACTTCATCCTGCAGCGACAGAAAACGGCCCTGACGTACCACCTGACGATTGAGATACATCTCGACGTCGGTGGTCTGCCCTAAATCATGCGCGACATACGGCTGCCAGTGTGCGGGATAGATTAAATCGATAATGCCCAGCGAGATGTTGCTCTGCTCCTGATTGGATTCACCAAACAGGCCCCAGCGCTTGGGCGCGCCGCGCAGGCAATGCACATCACGTAAGCCTTTGGCGCTAGGGAAGCGATAGAGGAACCACAGGCTAACCGCAATCATCAGGCAGCCGAGCAGGGCAATCCAGCCCATCAGGCTGCCGGGCAGCACCAGACTCAGGAAAAACAGCAGGAACGCGAAACAGATGGCAACCGCTTCGCGCGTGCCGTCGGCGCGTGACAGTTGATACTCTTCCGAGGTCTCTTTGCGTACCTGCAGCAGCTCAACGTTTTCGCTCTCTTCTTTGCGAATCGACGCGTTGGTGGATATCGGACGCACCAGCGGCGGCAGCGCCGGTTGTTCCACGGCGTAATTCACCAGCGAATGGCCGTTGAGTGAAATCACCAGCGGCAGCGTTTGCGTGCGGATCAGCTCTACGTAGTTCTCTTCGGCGATGTACTGTTCCCACAGCGGCGGCAGATGCACTTCGACTTCGTCGAGATAGTAGCGCCATTTCTGCGGATCGTCGGTAGAGAGGCCGTAGCGGGTGATGGAGCGGGTGACAGGATAAACATTGTTGCTTTGCGCGGTGAGCGTCAGCGCTTCAGGTTCGCGCGACTTCTTTGCCGAGCGTGCGCTGCTGTGTTGCTGCTGTTTGGCGATGAGCGCGATGTACTTTTCAACAGCGGTGCGTTCTTCGTCGGTGAGCTTGCGATTAGGCGGACTGATAAACGGCAGTGGTTTCGCCAACGGCGGACGATGCCGCATAGCGTACCAATAGCCGATACCTGCTAAGAGGGAACAGGCGAGCATGACAGCCAGAATGACAATATAAGTGCTCATGCTTTGCTCAATCCAGCCAAAAAACTGCCTTCACGTTAACGATTTACTCCCGGTGAATCCATCAATACAAGTCAATTTTGGCGAGCAGATGTCATTCTGACAAGGGAAAAGTCAGATAAAATAACGCGCAAAATCATTTAATTATAGTTTGTTAGATTATTCCTCAACGGGATGTTAACCAGACATGACTCAATTAAATATCGGTATTTTCTGAATTTAACAATACACCGTTGACTTATTGTGAATTTTTAACTGCATAGATAACAAGAAGTTGTTAGCAGCCGTAAGTGAATGTGTGTCACCATAGTTTACTTACGCTGCGTGTCGCACAATAGTTCTGGCTTCGGTATGCTGGCGTCATCACGTTTCACAGGGTTGTGCTAAGTTTGAGGCTGATATGAAAACCCCAATGAAAAAACCTGACATCCTCAATGTGGCAGCGGTGGCCCGCTCCCGCCTGTTCACTATCGAAGCGGTCGATCTCGCTTTCAGCAATGGCGCGCGCCGCGTCTATGAACGCATGAAACCTTCCGATCGTGAAGCGGTGATGATTGTGCCGATTATTGGCGATGACGTGATCCTGATTCAGGAGTACGCCGTCGGTCTGGAAAGTTACGAACTGGGCTTTCCAAAAGGGCTGATCGATCCTGGCGAAAGCGCCTTTGAAGCGGCCGATCGTGAACTGAAAGAAGAAGCGGGATTTGGCGCCACTAAACTTGAAGCGCTGGGCAAGCTGACCATGGCGCCCTCTTACTTCTCCAGCAAGATGAACATTGTGGTGGCGGAAGGGTTGTACGAAGAGAAGCTGGAAGGCGATGAGCCGGAGCCGTTGATCGTCCATCGCTGGCCGCTGAATAATCTGCTGGCGCTGCTGGATGAACCCGACTTCCGCGAAGCGCGTAACGTCAGCGCACTGTTTATGGTACGCGAGTGGCTGGTGAAGCAGGGCCGTTTAAGCTACTAAATCGCATCATCATATAAAAAAGAAAGCCGGCAAATTTGCCGGCTTTTTTGATCAGAACAGTTCGTGGCTTTGGCCGTTGTCCATGATGGTGGTGCCCACATCATGCACCGAATACTCCGTCGGCTGCGTGCCGTTGATGAAGTACTCCTGACGCGAGTTGCCGCCATTGGCCAGCTTGCCGGTGCCGCGATCGATGTTAACGGTGACCACGCCATCTGGCGGTGTCAGCGGCTGCACCGGCACGCCTTCCAGCGCGGATTTCATATAGTCATCCCACGCTGGCTGCGCACTCTTCGCGCCGCCCTCGTAACCGGAGATCTGATCCGGAATCGCGCCGGACATGGTTGAGCGACCCAGCGCGCGTGAATCATCGAAACCAATCCACACCGACGTCACCACGCCCGGACCGTAACCGGAGAACCACGCATCTTTTGAGCTGTTGGTAGTACCGGTTTTTCCGCCGATATCGTTACGCTTCAGGTCACGACCGGCACGCCAGCCCGTTCCCATCCAGCCCGGCTCGCCGAAGATGTTGGTGTTCAGCGCGCTCTTGATCAGGAATGACAGCGGCGTGTTGATCACGTGCGGGGCATACTGCTGTTCGCCACCCGGCTGCGGCTGGGCAGGAACTTGCTCCAGCTCCGGCTGCGGCACGGTTTGGTTCTGCGATTGATCGGAAGTCGCGACATTCTCGACGCTCTCTTCGTTCAGCGCGACCGACTTTTTGGTATCGCCATAGATCACCGGCAAGTTGCACTGCGGACAGGCAATTTTCGGTTTCTCTTCAAAGATCACGCCGCCTTGCTCGTTCTCAATCTTGGTGATGAAGTACGGATCAACCAGGAAGCCGCCGTTCGCCATCACCGCGTAGCCGCGTACTACCTGCATTGGGGTAAAGGACGCCGCGCCTAAGGCTAACGATTCGGTATGCACGATGTTCTGCGCCGGGAAGCCGAAACGCTGCAGATATTCCGCCGCGTAATCCACGCCCATCGCACGCATCGCACGCACCATCACCACGTTTTTCGACTCGCCTAAGCCCTGACGCAAACGGATTGGACCCGCATAAGTAGGCGGTGAGTTCTTCGGACGCCAGTCAGCACCCGCACCGGCATCCCAGCGCGAAATCGGCACGTCATTGAGAATCGATGCCAGGGTTAAACCGCGATCCATTGCTGCGGTATACAGGAATGGCTTGATGTTGGAGCCCACCTGGCGCAGCGCCTGGGTCGCGCGGTTGAACATGCTCTGGTTGAAGTCGAAACCGCCGACCAGCGCACGCACCGCACCATCTTCTGGATTGAGTGACACCAGCGCGGAGTTCACCGCCGGAACCTGGCCGAGCCACCAATCGTCATTCACTTTGCGCACCCAAATCTGCTGGCCGGATTGCAGCACCTGCGTCACGCTACGTGGCGTTGGGCCTTGCAGCGTGTCAGATTTGTAAGCACGCGCCCAGCGCACGCCCGCCATATTCAGCGTGACGCTGCTGCCATCTTTCAGCATTGCCGTGGCTTGATCGGCGCTGGCGCTGGTGATCACCGCAGCATTCAGCGGTCCGTAAGTCGGCAGATTTTTTAGCGCGTTCTGGATGCGGGTTTGATCCCAGCTCGCTTCGCCCACTTTCCACAGCACGTTAGTCGGGCCGCGATAGCCGTGGCGCATGTCGTACGCCATCACATTGTTTCGCACCGCCTGCTGTGCCGCTTCCTGCAGATGACGAGTGACGGTGGTGTAAACCTTGTAGCCATCTTCATAAGCGCTGTCGCCGTAACGTTTCACCATCTCCTGACGCACCATTTCACTTAAGTAAGGTGCAGAGAAGGCGATTTCCGGGCCGTGATAGCTGGCCGCCAGCGGCGTGTTGCGCGCATCGTTATATTGCTGCTGCGTGATGTAGTTTTGGTCCAGCATACGCGCCAGCACCACATTACGACGCGCCAGCGCACGCGTATGAGAATAGAGCGGGTTGAAGGTCGAAGGGGCTTTCGGCAATCCAGCAATCATCGCCATTTCACTCAGCGACAGTTGATCAATAGGTTTACCAAAGTAGACCTGCGCCGCCGCGCCCACGCCGTACGCACGATAGCCGAGATAAATCTTGTTGAGATAGAGCTCAAGAATTTCATCTTTGCTCAGCAGCTGTTCGATACGGATCGCGAGGAACGCTTCCTTAATCTTACGCATCAAAGTGCGTTCCGGGCTGAGGAAGAAGTTACGCGCCAACTGCTGAGTAATGGTACTGGCGCCCTGCGAGGCGTGACCGGACATCAGCGCAATGCTGGCTGCACGGAAAATCCCCACCGGATCGACACCGTGATGCTCGTAGAAACGGCTATCTTCGGTGGCAATAAACGCTTTGATTAACTCAGGCGGCATCTGTTGTAGGGTCAGCGGGACACGGCGCTTCTCGCCGTATTGGGCGATCAGGTCGCCATCCGCGCTGTAAACCTGCATAGGAGTTTGCAGGCGCACATCTTTCAATGTGTTCACATCAGGCAGCTGCGGCTCTATGTATTTGTACAAACCATAAACCGTGCCGGCTCCCAGCAAAATGCAACACACTGCAAGGATCAATAAATACTTTACGAACTTCACCTGAGAATTCCCATCTGTTGTCGTTTGAGCAGTTTATAAGCAACCGCGCGGTAGTATAAAGACAAGCCTGACGCTTTGATATACCCGCAATAATTGAAGTTGGCCGGGTATTGGAGCTCATTACCTTCAATGATAAGGAGATCATGCGTATGGCTTTTCAGCGCTGGCAAATTGGACTGGACATCCAAAACGGGCAACTGTGCGCCCTTGGCATCGAACGTCGACGTCATGGTTGGCAGTTGCGACACTGGTGGCAACAAACGCTGCCGCAAGATACGTTAAGAAACGGCGTGCTGCAAACCACGCCTGCGTTACTGGATATGTTAGGGCGCTGGCAGCGCCATCTGCCGAAACGCTATTCACTGCGCGTTGGCCTGCCGCCGCAGTTGGTATTGCAACGCACTTTGCCCATGCCGGAAACCTCGCTGCGTGAGCCCGCGCTGGGGCGCTATGTGGCGGCTTCCGCACAGCGCCTGTTTCCCGTCGAGCCCGCTTCGCTGTCGCTGGATTATCGATCGCCGGGCAAAGATTCTTCGCTGTGCGTCACCGCCGCGCGGCGTGAGGTGATTGCACAATGGCTGACGCCGCTCAAGCAGGCCGGTCTGCGCCCGGACGTGTTCGAACTGAGCAGCCTGGCGCTGACGCAGATCGCCATGCGGCTGCCGTTACGCCACAACCAGTTATTGATTCATCCGCTCAGCGATCACTGGCTGTGGACGCTGGCGGGCGAAAGCACCACTTCAGGCGCGGCCACCGAACCTCTCAACCTCGCGCAATTACGCGAGACCTTCCCGCAGATGGAAAACGTGTTATGCACTTCAAACCAGGTTTTGCCCGAGGAGCAGGTCAAACGCTGCAAGCCGTTTTCGCTGCTGCACTATCTGCAACCGCCGCTGCCTGCACAAGAAGGTATTTTCGCCATCGCGCTTGGGCTGGCGCTGCGACCGGAGGATATCTGATGCTGGCGGTAAACCTGCTTCCCTGGCGCATCCAGCAATCGCAGCGGCGGCGCCAGCAGAGCATCTCGCTGCTCTTACTTACGCTGGCGGTGACTTTGCTCATCCTCTCATTACTGTGGTGGCGCGGTGTCAGTGCACGGCAGCAACAGACGGAAGCGCTGATGGAAATCACTTATCTCCTAAATGCGCTGCAGCAACAGCTGGAAAAGCAGCAATCGCTGTTGAAGCTGCGTGAATCACTGTTTCAGGCGCAGCAGGAACAGCTGCAGCGGCAAGAGCAGCATCAGCGCTGGCAGCATTTTTGGCAGCAACTGCCGCAGTTAATGCCTGACACTTTGTGGCTGAATCGCCTCGAACGCCGGCAAGGGCAATTGGTGCTGGAGGGGCAGGCGCAGAGCATGGCGGCGGTCAGTGATTTTCGTCATCAGCTGATCACCCAGCCGCTGTTCAGCAGCGTAAAGCAGGGCAGTGTAAAGCGCGAGACGGGTGGCGACTATCGCTTTGCTTTGCATGCGCGGGTGCAGGAGGCGACAGATGAATGAACTCCTGCAGCGCTGGCTGATGCTAACGCTGCCGCTGCGTATGGTTTGGCTGCTGATGTTATCGCTGCTGCTTTTTGCGCTGACGTGGATTGTGCTGCTTCGTCCGCAGCAGCAGATGCGTGAAGGGCAGGCACGGCAGCTGGAACAGATGCGGCAACAGCAGCAACAGCGGCTAAAACAGCTGGCTTCACTTCCGGCGATTGATGCCTTGCAGCTCGAGATTAGCCAGCTTCAGCAACCCAAGAAGGATGCAGACGCTCAGCAAACGCTGGAGCGAATCGTGGCGGCGCGCGGTAATCAGCTGGAAGCCTGGCATCCGGATAGCCAGCCGCAACAGCTGCAGTTAAGGCTGATCTGGCCGCAATTTCTGCCGCTGTTTAGCGAATTAGCCAACACCCAATTACCGGTGCCACAACGCTTTCAGCTGCAAGCCGAGCAGGGCGTATTGAACACGCAACTTTGGCTGGAGAGTGACGATGCGGAGTAGCGCATTGCTGTTATTGCTCTGCAGCTCGCTGGCGCTGGCGCGCGACCCTTTCCAGCCGCTGGCAGAAACGCTGTGTCAGACGCAGGTTGCTGCTCCAGAAGGCTGGCGTTTGCAGGGCATTATTGGCAGGGCGCCGCATTACGTGGCGTGGCTGGTGTCGCCACAAGGCAAAAGTCATCGGCTGAATGATCAAGCGCCTTTTCCGCAGTCGCCCTGGCAAGTCGTGCAGCTTACGTCGCGCACGCTGGTGTTGAGTGCAGCGCAAAGCTGCACGCCACAGCAAATCACATGGGTAATAAAAGGAGGTTTTTATGAAATGGATGACGTTACTGATGCTGCTGTGTCTGAGCATGCCGCTGCGCGCTAATGACGATCGCTTAAGCCTGACGTTTGATGATGCGCCGGTTGAACGTATTTTGCAGGCGCTGGCCGATTATCAACAGACCAACCTGCTGATCGCGCCGGGCGTTGAAGGCCGGTTGTCGCTGCGCTTAGACAATGTTGGCTGGGATCGCGCGCTCGCGCTGGTTACACAGCTGGCAAAACTCACCGTGGTGCGGGAAGAGGGCGTTTTGCTGGTCTACCCGGAAAGCTGGCAACAGCTGCAGGTGCAACAGGAAAAGGAGGAACGCGAGGAGGAGAAGCAGCAAACGCCGCTGGAGCAACAAACCGTGACGCTGCATTACGCCAGCGCCAGTGATATTTATCGTAGCCTGCAAGCCGAGCGTTCGTTGATGACGTCGCGCGGCAGCGTCACGGTCGATAGCCGCACCAACAGTTTGCTGCTGCGCGATACGGCCGAAGCGCTACGTGACACCGAACGCTGGTTAAAAGCGTTGGATTTACCGCTCGAGCAGGTTGAGCTCACCGCGCACATCGTCACCATCAATGAAGAGCATCTGCGCGAGCTGGGCGTGAACTGGGGCACGTCACCGGCCGAAGTGGTGACGCAGGCGCTACGCAACCCGTTGCTTGAGATTCCACTGGCGGTGAGCAATCCGGCGTTTCGCGCTGGCGTGACGTTGGGCCAGGTCAGCGGCGAATTGCTCAACCTCGAGCTGAGCGCACTGGAGCAGGAGAACCAAATCGAAATCATCGCCAGTCCGCGCTTATTTACCTCGCATCAGCAAACCGCCAGCATCAAGCAGGGCACGGAAATCCCTTATGAGGTGAAATCAGGCAACAGCGGTGCGACGGCCATTGAATTTAAGGAAGCGGTTTTAGGCATGGAGGTGACGCCAGTGGTGCTGGGAAATGGCCGCATCCAGCTCAAATTGCGGCTGAGCCAGAACTTGCCGGGACGCAGTCTGAACATTGGTGACAATCAGGTGCTGAGTATTGATAAGCAGGAGATCGAGACTCAGGTAACATTGCGCGATGGCGAAACCTTAGCGTTGGGCGGCATTTTCCAGCAGCAGCGTTCGCAGAGTGAAAAACGTGTGCCTGGGCTTGGCGATCTGCCATTACTGGGCAATTTGTTCCGTCAGCAAACCGATGAGCAGAAGAAAAAGGAGCTGGTTATCTTTATTACTCCCCGACTGGTCAGGGAAGCAGCGCTTACTGCCGGATAAAGCGGAAAATTCGCTCTGTGAGGCCAACTGCGTTGACGCAGGGCTGGAATTAGCTTACAAGGTTTAGCGATTTTCAAAACGGTGTAACGGAACGCGGCAGAATAACCTTCCGAATGACGTTGGTCACAAGCGATACTGACGTCAAAAGAAATATCGCCAAAATAATTCGAGCTTCAGTAAGACGTTAAATGAGTGAATGCACTGTGCTTACATCGGTAAGCGATGACAGTGGATGACCCCGGCCAGCGTGCCTGTAGCACGAAATATAGCGGATTAGCGGAGGTGCGTTACCGTCTCGCGAACCACAGACCGGTCCTGTTAAGAGGTCGCCGGGGGCAATTTATTCGGTTGCCAAACGGCCATGAGTGTTGAGATAATTTTCCGTCTGACTCTTGTTAACGCTCATGAGGTCTCAGTTCCTGTCCCGCCAGCTAAGCTGAACGCGGGGTATCATCAACGAATTCTTAGTAATACCGATAAAATGGCAGAGAAACGCAATATCTTTCTGGTTGGGCCGATGGGTGCCGGCAAAAGCACTATTGGTCGTCAGTTGGCTCAGCAACTCAATATGGAATTTTTCGATTCCGATCAGGAAATTGAGCGACGCACCGGAGCGGATGTAGGCTGGGTATTTGATGTGGAAGGCGAAGAAGGCTTCCGCGATCGTGAAGAAAAGATCATTAATGAGCTGACCGAGAAGCAAGGCATTGTCCTCGCGACCGGTGGCGGCTCAGTCAAATCCCGCGAGACCCGTAATCGTCTCTCCGCCCGCGGTGTGGTCGTATACCTTGAAACCACCATCGAAAAGCAACTTGCTCGAACCCAGCGTGATAAAAAGCGTCCGCTGTTGCAGGTTGAATCACCGCCGCGCGAAGTACTGGAAGCGCTCGCAGGTGAACGTAATCCGCTTTATGAAGAGATCGCTGATGTCACTATTCGCACTGACGATCAAAGTGCAAAAGTGGTGGCCAATCAGATCATTAACATGCTGGAAAAGAACTAATCCAGCGCCCTGAGGGCTCAGCAATAGGTATCGGTCATCATGGAGAAGATCACTGTCTCACTCGGGGATCGCAGTTACCCCATCACCATTGCTGCCGGACTGTTTAACGATCCGGCTTCTTTTTGGCCGCTCAAAGCAGGCGACAATGCCATGCTGGTGACAAACCAGACACTGGCGCCTATCTATCTTGAATCTCTGTCAGCGCTGCTCAGCAATGCCGGCATTAAGGTAGATCAGGTCATTTTGCCTGATGGTGAGCAGTACAAAACGCTGGCGGTCATGGACGAGGTATTCACCGCGCTGCTGAAAAAGCCGCACGGGCGTGATACCACGTTGATTGCACTCGGTGGTGGCGTGATTGGTGACTTGACCGGCTTTGCTGCAGCCAGCTATCAGCGTGGTGTGCGCTTTATTCAAGTGCCGACCACGTTGTTGTCTCAGGTTGACTCCTCCGTCGGTGGAAAAACCGCGGTCAACCATCCACTCGGCAAAAACATGATTGGGGCGTTTTATCAGCCCGCATCTGTCGTGGTGGATACTCATTGCCTGGCCACCCTGCCACCGCGCGAATTAGCGTCCGGTCTGGCGGAAGTGATCAAATACGGCATTATCCTTGATGGCGAATTCTTCCAGTGGCTGGAGCAGAACCTTGATGCTCTGCTGGCGCTGGATGAAAAAGCCCTGGCTTACTGCATCCGTCGCTGCTGCGAGCTAAAAGCAGAAGTGGTTGCGGCTGATGAACGCGAAACTGGCGTACGTGCACTGCTCAATCTGGGCCATACTTTTGGTCATGCGATTGAAGCGCACATGGGCTACGGCAACTGGCTGCACGGCGAAGCGGTGTCGGCTGGCATGGTGATGGCCGCACGTACCGCGGAACGTTTAGGGCAGTTCACCTCTGCTGAAACCGATCGCATTATCGCGCTGCTGCTGCGTGCTGGTTTGCCTGTCCATGGCCCGGCGAGCATGGCGGCGGAAGATTATTTGCCACACATGATGCGCGATAAGAAAGTGCTGGCGGGCGAACTGCGTCTGGTGCTGCCTCTCGCTATTGGCCGCTCTGAAGTGCGTGGCGGTGTGGCACATGATATGGTGCTGGCAGCAATCAACGATTGCCAGAAACCCTGATTATTAGAAGTGAGTGGTGATGCGGCGTGTGGGAAGCGCGTCGTTTTACGGAGGAGGCTAAATGGATGAGTTCAAACCGGAAGACGAGTTAAAACCTGACGCCAGTGACCGCCGTCCGACGCGGCCACGCAAATCGTCTTCTGCGCCGAAAGTGAAAGTACCGGTTTCCCGTCAACATATGATGATGGGCATTGGTATTTTGGTTCTGCTGTTGGTGGTGCTGGGGATTGGTTCAGCATTAACCGGCCCAGACGAGAAGAAACCTGCAACCAATACCGCAAATAACGGCGCGGTACCTTCTGCTGGTGGCAGCGAAAAGAACATCGACCTTTCGGGATCGACGTCCATGAGCGGCCAGCAAAACGCCACGCCTTCTGCTGATGGCAGCGCACCGCAAAACACAGCGGGCACAGCTGCACCAGCGGGCAGCGACGGCCAATCCATCTCGATGCCATCAGTCTCCTCTACGCCGACGCAAGCTGCACCTGTGGATACGCCAGCCAACCAGCAGCGTGTCACGCTGCCGGGCGATCTCAATACTGCGCTGAACAATCAGCAAGGTTCTGTTGATGCCGCAGCACAAGGCGCGCAGGGTAATAGCTCGCTGCCAACCGCGCCGGCCACGGTCAGCGGCAACGGTAAAGCGATTACGCCGCCAGCCATGCGTTCAGAAACCCCAGCGCGCACCAGCAACAACGGTACACGCGAGACGCACGCGTCGACGCCGCATAAAACACCGGCCGCCACCAAACCGGCACCCGTGAAAGAGAACAACACCCGCACCACCGCGACGCGTAATTCCGCGCCTGCCAGTTCGAGCGGTGCCAGCAAATCGCTGCCATCGGGCGGAAACTACACGCTGCAGTTGAGCGGTGCGTCGAAAGAAGAGAGCCTGAACGCCTGGGCGAGAAAACAGAACCTGAGCGGTTATCACGTGTATAAAACCACGCGTAACGGCGAGCCTTGGTATGTGTTGGTGAGCGGCGCTTACGCCACGCCAGCCGATGCGAAACGCGCCGTGGCATCGCTGCCAGCGGAAGTGCGTGCAGCCAATCCGTGGGTAAAACCGCTTAGCCAGGTGAAGAAAGAAAGTCAGTAATGAGATGTGGGGCCGCAAACATGCGGCCCCGTTTAAAGCGCAGAGCTGCTGTCGGTTCCACCACAGCCAATAATTAAGATGTAATAACCACGACAGCATGAAAAAAAATCGCGCTTTCCTGAAATGGGCCGGAGGAAAATACCCGCTCCTTGATGACATCCGTCGTCACTTGCCACAAGGTGATTGTCTAATCGAACCCTTTGTCGGCGCCGGTTCCGTGTTCCTCAACACCGATTATGACCGCTATCACCTGGCGGACATCAACGGTGATCTCATCAATCTGTATAACATCGTCAAAACGCGTACTGCGGCTTTCATAGAAGACGCGCGTCAGCTCTTCAACGCTGAAGGCAACACGGCAGAAACCTACTACGCGCAGCGCATCGCTTTTAATGCGAGCAAAGATGAATATCAGCGCGCGGTGCTGTTCCTGTATCTCAATCGCCACGGTTATAACGGTCTTTGCCGCTACAATTTGCGCGGTGAGTTTAACGTGCCATTTGGTCGTTATCGCAAGCCGTACTTCCCGGAAGCGGAGCTATTATGGTTTGCCGAACGGGCGCAAAAAGCGACCTTTGTCTGTGAATCGTACGATGTTACTCTGAACAACGCCGTTGCAGGCTCAGTGGTTTATTGCGATCCGCCGTATGCACCGCTTTCGGCGACAGCGAATTTTACCGCTTACCACACCAACAGTTTTAGTCTGCGCGAGCAGCAGCATCTGGCGGAACTGGCCAATAAGCTGGCGCAGCAAAACCGCATCCCGGTACTGATTTCAAATCACGATACGCTGCTCACGCGTGAGTGGTATCAGAATGCGGATTTACACGTAGTCAAAGCCCGGCGTTCCATCAGCCGAAGCATAAGTGGTCGCACTCAGGTCGACGAACTGCTGGCGCTTTTCCGCTAGCCTGTTTCGTCCGCGACCAAGGCATTACGCCAGCTCAGGCTGGCGCACAAAATTGGGAGAATCGGATGAAACAATTTTTACTGGCCCCTTCAATTCTGGCTGCTGACTTCGCGCGTTTGGGTGAAGACACAGCTAAAGCGCTGGCGGCAGGTGGTGATGTGGTCCATTTCGATGTGATGGATAACCACTACGTTCCCAATCTGACGATGGGGCCGATGGTGCTGAAAGCGCTGCGCGATTACGGCATCACTGCACCTATTGATGTGCATCTGATGGTTAAACCTGTGGATGCATTGATCCCGGAATTCGCTAAAGCAGGCGCCACCTTCATCACTTTCCACCCGGAAGCCAGCGAGCATGTTGATCGCACGCTGCAGCTGATCAAAGAGCACGGTTGCAAAGCGGGTCTGGTATTCAACCCTGCGACGCCGCTCGACTACCTCGATTATGTGATGGATAAGCTGGATATCATTCTGCTGATGTCGGTGAACCCTGGCTTCGGCGGTCAATCCTTCATTCCCGGTACGCTCGACAAACTGCGTCAGGCGCGTCGCCTGATTGATGAGAGTGGCTACAACATTCGTCTGGAAGTGGATGGCGGCGTGAAGATCGATAACATCGGCCAGATTGCTGCCGCCGGTGCCGATATGTTTGTGGCCGGTTCGGCGATCTTCGGTCATCCGGATTACAAAAAAGTGATCGATGAGATGCGTGGCGAACTGGAGAAAGTTAATGGCTCATTTCACTGATATCCGCGCGCTGGCGTTTGATCTCGACGGTACGCTGGTTGATAGCGCGCCCGGTTTGTCACAAGCCATCGATCATGCCTTGAGCGATCTGCAGCTGCCGCCGCCGGGTTTAGCATTGGCTTCTACCTGGATTGGTAATGGCGCCGACGTGATGATGACCCGCGCGCTGACCTGGGCGCTGGGACGTGAGCCGCATGCCGAAGAGCAACGCGACGCGCGTGCGCTGTTTGATAAGTATTATGCGCAAACGGTGGAAGCGGGCAGCACGCTGTTCCCGCAGGTGAAAGAGACGCTGGCGGCCTTGCAGGTGAAAGGCCTGCCGCTGGCGATCGTCACCAACAAGCCTACGCCGTTTGTGGCACCGCTGTTGAAGTCGCTCGGGATTGCCGAGTACTTCACGCAGATTATCGGCGGTGACGACGTGATTGTGAAAAAGCCCCATCCAGCGGCCATTTTCCTCGTCCTCGGCCATTTTGGCGTGCTTCCGGGACAATTGCTGTTTGTCGGCGATTCCCGCAATGATATTCTCGCGGCCCAGGCGGCAGGCGTACCGAACATCGGTATGACATTTGGCTACAACTACGGTGAGCCGATTGCGATAAGCCAGCCCGATTTAACTCTCGACTCTTTTGACGAACTTTTGCCCGCTATCGGGCTGTGATTATCAGGACATAACATGAGCAAACCCATCGTTTTCAGCGGCGCCCAGCCTTCCGGTGAACTGACCATTGGCAACTATATGGGTGCGCTGCGTCAGTGGGTGCAGATGCAGGATGATTTCCACTGCATTTACTGCATCGTCGATCTGCACGCCATCACCGTACGTCAGGATCCAACCGCGCTGCGTAAGGCCACGCTGGATACCTTAGCGCTCTATCTTGCCTGCGGCATCGACCCGGCGAAAAGCACCATCTTTGTTCAGTCGCACGTGCCAGAGCATGCGCAGCTGAGCTGGGTGCTGAACTGCTACGCCTATTTCGGCGAGCTGAGCCGCATGACGCAGTTCAAAGATAAATCCGCGCGCTACTCGGAAAACATCACCGCAGGCCTGTTTGATTATCCGGTGCTGATGGCGGCCGATATCCTGCTGTATCAAACCAATCAGGTGCCGGTTGGCGAAGATCAGAAGCAGCATCTGGAGCTGAGCCGCGATATCGCCCAGCGTTTCAATGCGCTGTATGGCGATGTGTTCAAAGTGCCTGAGCCGTTCATTCCGAAATCGGGTGCACGCGTGATGTCGCTGCTTGAGCCGACCAAGAAAATGTCCAAGTCAGACGACAACCGTAACAACGTGATTGGTCTGCTGGAAGACACCAAAGCGGTGGTGAAGAAGATCAAACGCGCGGTGACTGATTCCGCTGAGCCGCCAGTGGTACGTTATGACGTCAAAGAGAAGGCCGGCGTTTCTAATCTACTGGATATCCTCGCGGGCGTGACCGGTAAAAGCATTGCGCAGTTGGAACAAGAGTTCGAAGGCAAAATGTACGGCCACCTGAAAGGCGAAGTGGCTGAAGCGGTTTCAGGCATGCTGACCGAACTGCAGGAGCGTTATCATCGTTTCCGTAACGACGAAGAGCTGCTGAATCAGGTGATGCGTGATGGCGCAGCGAAAGCCCGCGCCCATGCGCAGGAAACGCTGAAGAAAGTGTACGAAGCGGTAGGCTTTGTCGCACAGCCGTAAGCGGCTAGCGGGATAGAACAGAACGGCGGGTCATTTTACCCGCCGTTTTTTATTTGATGCGATGTAACGCCAGTTCCGCGCCATCCCAGAACAAGCGGGCGTTACCGTCAGCCAGCACGCTGATCACCGCGCCTGGCGCCGGTCCCCAAGCCTGGTTGCCACAGCTCACATTGAAGCCATAACGGAAGGTGAAATCACGATCCTGGCCCGCGCCATTGGCGGCGCTGAGACGCGGTTTACCGTTGCAGTTATCGACAGAAGGATTGATGCTGCGCTCGTCAGTACCGCGCGTCCAGGTTATCGCATTCGGCTTAAACGCCACGCGCGCGCCCATAAACTGCGGATCATTGTTGATATACAGTTGGCCGACTTCCTTCTTAGGCGTTACCGCCACCACTTGCCATTCACCCACCACGTTCGACCAGGTAACGGGTGCAGCGGTAGCAACCGCGCTCAACGGCAATAACAACGCGCAAACCAGTGAAGCAACGCGCATGGAAACTCCTTATTGATGAGAAAGATGGCCTGTAGTCTGGCGACAAAGCGCAGCGCTGTACAGTTTTTTGCCGTGTCAGAACCAGCGTAACTGTGAACGCAGTTCCACTACGCGACCAACAATAATCAGAGCCGGACTGGCAAACTGCTGCGCCAGCGTGGCCAGTTCCGCCAGGGTTGCGGTCTCTACGCGCTGCTGCGGCGTGGTGCCATTCTGCACAATCGCTACCGGCATCGCAGCATCCATGCCGTACTGTAACAGCTGCTGCTGGATTTCCGGCGCCTGCGCCAGCCCCATGTAGAACACCAGCGTTTGCTGTTCTGCGGCCAGCTTGCGCCATTCAATTTCGCCGTGCTGCTGCAAATGGCCGGTGACGAAACGCACGCTCTGCGCATGATCGCGATGCGTCAGCGGAATGCCGCTGTAAGCGGAGCAGCCCGAGGCGGCGGTGATGCCCGGTACCACGCTAAACGGGATGTTGTGCTGCGCCAGCAGTTCCAGCTCTTCACCACCGCGGCCAAAGATAAAAGGATCGCCGCCTTTTAGTCGTACCACGCGCTTGCCGCTCTGCGCCTGCTCAAGTAAAACCTGGTTGATCTGCGATTGCGGTACGCAGTGATTGCCGGCTTGTTTGCCGACAAAGATGCGCTCCGCATCGCGGCGGACCAGATTGAGAATCGGCTCGGAGACTAAGCGGTCATACACCACCACATCGGCCTGCTGGATGTGCTGCAAGCCTTTCAGCGTCAACAGCCCCGCATCGCCCGGCCCGGCGCCCACCAGCACCACTTCGCCTTGCTGCGACAGCGGCGCATCGAACAAGGTTTCGACGATGTGTTCCGCGTGTGGTCGATCGCCATTCGCCAGGGTTTGTGCCAAACGATCGCTGACGAAGAAGCGCTCCCAGAAAGCACGCCGCTGCGCCATGCTGTTAAAGGTACGTTTGACGCGACTGCGCAGCGATCCAGCCAGTGAAGCTAACTCACCAAGATGCTGTGGCAGCATCGCTTCGAGTTTTTCGCGCAGTAAACGCGCCAGCACCGGCGCGCGACCGCCAGACGACACGGCAATCATCAGCGGCGAACGATCGACAATCGATGGCATTATCGCGCTGGCTTCCTGCGGTGCATCCACCAGATTGCAGAAGACGCGACGCAACTCCGCCGCATCACCAACCTGCTGATTAACCGCATCATCATCGGTGGCGGCAATCACCAGCCAACACTCTTCGAGCCAGCGCTCATCAAACGCGCCGGGTAATAAGGTCACCTTTCCCTGTTGTGCCCACTGCTGAAAAGCAGGGGAGAAATCCAGCGCGCCAACCTGCAAATCGGCACCGGCGGCCAGCAGCAAACGCGCTTTGCGTTCTGCTACATCGCCACCGCCAACCAGCAAACAGCGTTTGCCTTGCAGGCGGCAAAACAGCGGAAAGTAGTCCATAGCTCATCCTGAAAAAAGCCCGCGCAAGGCGGGCTGAAAAAGTGTTATGCCGTTTTGAGCGGCGCGGCTTGCGCTTCGGCCTGCGGGCGCTGCGCCTGCGGTGTGGCGTACCAATAACCGAGGCCCATCAGCACCATGCCGGAGAACATATTGCCCAGCGTCACCCACAGCAAGTTGTGGCCGATGCCGCTCATTGTGAAGTCCGCATTATGCTGACCAAACCACGACAGCGCAAAGACCGTCATGTTGGCAATAGAGTGTTCATAGCCGGAAGCGATGAACGCCAGCAAACACCACCAGATGGCGATGAACTTCGCCGTTCCCTCGGTGCGCACTGCCATCCAAATCGCCAGACAAACCAGCCAGTTACACAGCGCACCTTTAAAGAACAGCGCCATGGCGGTCTGCGTGGTTTTCGCCAGCGCCGCGCTGTGCAGCAGCGATCCGGCATTCGGCAGTAACGGACCCGCCGCATAGTAATAAATCAGCGCGACCAATACCGAACCGACAAGATTACCGAGCCAGGTTTGCGGCAGCACGCACCACATCTGACCTTGCTTGATGCTGCCCGCTTTTACGCCGATGGTCAGGAACATGGTGTGACCGGTGAACAGCTCAGAACCGGCGATGATCACCAGCGTTAAGGCGATACCGAATGTCGCGCCCATTAGAAGCGGACGATAAGCCGGTTCGACCAGATTGCCGAGCGTGAAGATCAGGATAATCGCCAGGCCAACATAGGCGCCCGCCATCGCCGAGCTGATCCAGAAGGCCAGCGGGCTGTGCTGCATGGTACGCACAATGCGCGCCGCGTTGGCGGCGCATTTATTCAGGGTGTCAGTAAACATAGTGACGTCTCATAAAGTGAAGGAATGCTGTCAGGCGCAGATCTCGACCTTGCCATCGCTAACGCGCACCGGATAGCTCGCCACCGAGCGCGCTTCGTCTTCCAGACAAAGGCCATCGCTTAGACGGAAGCGCTGTTTCTTCAGTGGACTTGCCACCCACAGCGCCTGCTGGTGCTCCGCAATCAGGCCGCGTGACAACACGCTGGCCTGGGCGAAAGGATCGATATTGCTTAAGGCGTAGAGTTGCTCATCGTCATGCGGACGAAAGATAGCAATCTGCTGGCCGTTGATCAGCGCGCATACGCCGGTCGCAGGCAGGATTTGGCTAAGTTCACATACCGAATGCCACTGGCTCATGCGTCGATCTCCTCAATCAGAGTGACCGCAATGCGCTCGGCAGGTTGCGCCGGACGATGCTGATCGCGTTGGTTGATATGCTGCACCAGCGGATCGCGCCGATCGCTGTTGATAAAGGTGCTGAAGTGCGACTGTTGCTGTGGATTTTGCACCGTTGCGGTCCACTCACATTCCACCGCCGCACGCAGACGCGCCAGTTCCGTTTCCAGCTGGGTATTCAGGCCGAGTTTGTCATCGATAATCACGCTGCGCAGATAATCAATGCCGCCGTCCATGCTTTCCAGCCACAGCGAGGTGCGCTGCAAGCGGTCGCCGGTGCGGATGTAGAACATCATAAAGCGGTCGAGGTAGCGCAGCAGCGTATCGCGATCGAGATCGGCGGCCAGCAAATCGGCGTGACGTGGCTTCATGCCGCCGTTGCCGCATACGTACAGGTTCCAACCTTTCTCGGTGGCGATGATGCCAACGTCTTTGCCCTGCGCTTCGGCGCATTCACGCGTGCAGCCGGAGACGCCAAACTTCATCTTGTGCGGGGTGCGAATGCCTTTGTAGCGATGCTCCAGCTCAATGCCGAAGCCGAGGCTGTCGCCCACGCCAAAGCGGCACCAGACGCTGCCGACGCAGGTTTTCGCCATGCGCAGCGCTTTGGCATACGCTTGTCCGGTTTCAAAACCGGCATCAATCAGCTGCGTCCAGATAGCGGGCAGATCGTCGCGCTGCGCGCCAAATAGGCCAATACGCTGCGAGCCGGTGATTTTGGTGTAGAGATTGTACTGGCGCGCCACGGCGCCAATCGCCATCAATCCTTCCGGCGTGATTTCGCCACCGGCCGAACGTGGGATCACCGAGTAAGTGCCGTCTTTCTGGATATTACCGAGGAACAGATCGTTGCTGTCCTGCAGCGGCGCGAGCTGAGGTTTCAGCACATATTCATTCCAGCAGGAAGCCAGCAACGAACCGACCGTTGGTTTACACACTTCGCAGCCGTAGCCCTGACCATATTTCGCCAGCAGCGCGTCGAACGATGTGATCTCTTCCACGCGAATCAGGTGATACAGCTCCTGACGCGAGTAAGGGAAGTGCGCGCACAAATGATTGTTGACCTCGATGCCCTGACGACTCAATTCAGCGTTCAGTACCTGAGTAATCAACGGAATGCAGCCACCGCAGCCGGTTCCGGCGCGGGTTTCAGTTTTCAGCGCCGCGATGGTGTGGCAACCGCCTTGCACCGCTTTGACGATATCGCCTTTGCTGACGTCGAAGCAGGAGCAGATTTGCGCGCTGTCCGGCAGCGCATCAGCGCCCATCACCGGCTTCTCGCCGCTGCCTGCGGGCAGGATCAGCAAGGCCGGATTTTCCGGTAACGTGATGTTATTCAGCGCCAGCTGCAGCAGATTGCCGTAATCGCTGGTATCACCGACCAGCACTGCGCCGAGCAGCGTGCGGTTATCTTCGCTAACGATTAGGCGCTTATAGATATTTTTCTGCTCGTCGAGCCACACGAAGCTGCGCGCGCCCGGCGTGCGGCCATGCGCATCACCAATGCCACCGACATCAACGCCCAGCAGTTTCAGCTTGGCGCTCATATCCGCGCCGGCAAACGCGTTATCGCGGCCAACCAGCCGGTCGCTGGCAACCTGCGCCATTTTGTAGCCCGGCGCGACTAAACCATAAATACGGTTCTGCCAGGCGGCGCACTCACCAATCGCAAAGATGTGTGCATCACTGGTTTGGCAGCTATCGTCAATGGCGATGCCGCCGCGTGCGCCAAGCTGCAGGCCGCACTGTTTAGCCAGCTTGTCCTGCGGGCGAATGCCGGTGGAGAAGACGATGAAATCGACATCCAGCGCGCTGCCGTCAGCAAACTCCAGCGTTTTACCGCCTTGTGGATGATGGACGATCTGCTGGGTGTTTTTGCCGGTGTGAACGCGCACGCCCATCTGCTCAATCTTACGGCGCAGTTGCTCGCCGCCTTGAGGATCAAGCTGTTCCGCCATCAGCACCGGCGCGAACTCAATGACGTGGGTTTCGACGCCGAGATTTTTCAGTGCGCCTGCTGCTTCCAGCCCTAGCAGGCCGCCGCCAATCACCGCGCCGCGTTTGCTGCGACGTGAACAGGCTTCAATGGCGTTGAGATCTTCAATGGTGCGATAGACATAGCAATCGCTGCCGTCCGCGCCTGTGATTGGCGGAATCCACGGATAAGAGCCGGTGGCGAAAATCAGCGTGTCGTAATGCACCGCGCGACCGGTATTCGAGTGAATCAGTTTTTCGTCGCGATTGATGGTGATGGCGCGTTCGCCGAGCAGCAGCTTTACCTGATGCTTTTCGTAATAACCTTCGCGAACCAGCGAGAGCTCTTCGGCGGTGTGATGGGAAAAATAGGCGGAAAGGTGGACGCGGTCATAGGCGACGCGGGGTTCTTCACAGAAAACGGTTATCGCAAACTCACTGGATTGATCTTTGTCGATAAGTTCTTCTATAAAGCGGTGGCCGACCATGCCGTTGCCAATAATAACGACACTGTGCTTGCTCATGCTTGCCTCAAAAATTGCGGTATCTGCGGCTACCTTAGCGCGGCGCTTTTGGCGCTTATTGATGTACATCAAGTGCGCCCTTATATACCTATTTTGAGGTATGTAACTGATTTTGAACGAATTAGTTAAGTGGCTTATTTGGTTGATTATTGTTCTGGTTGCCATAAATGGCGTAAGGCGCGTCAGTTAAGCGTTTTTCGGTCACCATAAATGGCGACCCTACAAAGGATTGGTGCGTTTTTCGTAGGGTGCGCATTCATGCGCACCTGCATACATATGCAAATTAATGCTTAATTGAGCGGCATTACGTCATACGCGCAAGCCTACGTTGGTTTCCCTTTTTCATGCTAGCTTTAGGTTTTGTGTTTTACAGGAGTACGGCATGGCAAACCCGTCACTGAAGTGGATCAACAACCTGCGCTTAGCGGGCCAGCAGGGCTTGTGGCAGATCGAAATCGATAACGGCAAGATTGCGCAGATTCGCCCGCAACCGCCGCAAACTGCAGCACAGCCGGACGCGCTGGATGCGCAGGGCGGACTGGCGAGCGCACCATTTATCGAGCCGCATATTCATCTCGACACCACGCAAACCGCTGGCGAACCTGGGTGGAACCAATCCGGCACGCTGTTTGAAGGCATCGAACGCTGGGCGGAGCGCAAAGCGTTGTTGAGCCATGACGATGTGAAACAGCGCGCGCAGCAAACCCTGAAGTGGCAAATCGCCAACGGTATTCAGCATGTGCGTACTCACGTGGATGTCTCCGATCCCACGCTCACCGCGTTAAAAGCGATGCTGGAAGTGAAAGCGGAAATGGCGCCGTGGATCGACATCCAGATTGTGGCGTTTCCGCAGGAAGGGATTCTCTCTTATCCCAACGGCGAAGCCTTGCTGGAAGAGGCGCTGCGCATGGGCGCGGATGTGGTGGGCGCGATTCCGCACTACGAATTCACCCGCGAATATGGCGTGGAGTCGCTGCATAAAACCTTTGCGCTGGCTAATCGCTACGATCGGCTGGTGGATGTGCACTGCGACGAGATCGACGATGAGCAGTCGCGTTTTGTGGAAACCGTGGCGGCGCTGGCGCACCGTGATGGCAACGGCGAGCGCGTCACCGCCAGCCACACCACGGCGATGCATTCATACAATAATGCCTACACGTCGCGGCTGTTCCGTCTGCTTAAGCTCTCAAAAATCAACTTTGTTGCCAATCCGCTGGTGAATATCCACCTGCAAGGGCGCTTTGATAGCTATCCGAAACGTCGTGGTATCACGCGGGTGAAAGAGCTGCTGGAAGCGAACATCAACGTCTGTTTTGGGCACGATGATGTGTTCGATCCCTGGTATCCGCTCGGCACTGCCAGCATGTTGCAGGTACTGCATATGGGATTGCATGTCTGTCAGCTGATGGGCTACGAGCAGATTGATAATGGCTTGCAGCTGATTACAGCGAACAGCGCCAAAACCATGCAGCTGGTGAATTACGGTATTGAGGCAGGTAATGATGCCAGTTTGATTATTCTGCCGGCGGAGAGTGGATTTGATGCGGTGCGGCGTCAGGTGCCGGTGCGTTATTCGCTGCGCAAAGGTGTGTTGGTGGCCGCGACGCAGCCCGCCAGCAGCGAGATCTATTTAGCGGAAAAAGAAGCGGTAACCTTCAAACGTTGAGGAGCAGGGCGGACCGAGATCCGCCCATCAAACTTAGTGCGTTACGTGGCCGTGCTGGCGATGTTTGGTCACAAAGCCGAGCAGAACACACATCACAAACACCACGGCGTACAAACCGTTAGCGGTAGAGAGCGCGGCATGTGCGCCACCTTGCGCCACGATTGGGCCGGTTACTACGAATGTCAGCATGGTGCCGACGGTGCCGCAGGTCAGGATGAAGTTCACCAGCTTCGGTGAAGAGACTTTGGTTTGCAGCGATCCCAGCGTGATGATGGTGGTGTAAATCGCGCTTGAGCTGAAGCCCAGCGTCATGATGATCCAGTGCAGCATGCTGGCGTCTTTAGAGGTGACAAACCAGTACATCAAACCGGTTGCCAGCGCGGCCAGCACCATCAGGATGCGCTGCAGATCGAAGAAGCGCAGCACGAAGCTGAACACCCACATGCCAACCATGTACGCGGTCCAGAAGTTACCCACCAGTTGGCCGGCAGCAGCGATATCCATGCCCATCGATTTGGTGGCGTATTCCGGCACCCATGAAATAAAGCCGAGCTGACCGAGGATGTAGCACAGCGCCGCAATCGACAGGAACAACACGCCGATGCCCCATTTCTCTTTCTCAACGCCTGGCTTAGCCGCTTCGCTTTTCAGCACCGGGAACTCGATGAACAGCGTCAGTACAAAGATGGCGACATAAATGATGCCGATGCAGGCGTAAACCCAATACCACGGCAGCGCGCG
>NZ_DAMBSA010000018.1:0-23316 GCF_032054795.1 Pantoea sp. CTOTU49201 | reverse complement strand
AAGGCGGCCGTACTGTTGGTGCGGGTGTTGTTGCTGAAATTATCGCTTAATTGCGTTAAGGTTGATGGCTGTTTCGGCAGTCATCGCAGCATGAAAAAGAGCACTTCGGTGCTCTTTTTTTATGTCTGAATTTTGCCGTTTTGATTAATCCCACATAAAAGCTGCGTTTGAAATAAAAACCATTCTCATTTACAATTTGATCATAAATTGTACGGGAGTCCGCTGTAAATGTACGTCTGCTTGTGTAATGCCGTGAGTGATAAAACTCTGCGAGAAGTGGTTCGCCGCTATCAACCCAAATCGATTCAACAATTGCGCCAGTTGGTGCCCATTGGCAAGCAATGTGGGAAGTGCGTGCGCTTTGCACGAGAAATTATGGAAGATGAACTGCAAAACGTGCCGCTCTACAAAGAGATAGCCTGATAGCTTAATCCTGCACTCCTCAATACCCACAATAACTGTCGCGTTTTTTTGACTTCCTTTCATCCGCATCTACGCTCTATTTAGTTGGAAGCGGAGGAAGCAAAATGAAGGGCGACGGTAAAATCATAAATCATCTCAACAAATTGCTGGGGAATGAACTGGTTGCGATTAATCAGTACTTCCTTCATGCGCGTATGTTCAAAAATTGGGGTCTGACCCGGCTCAATGACGTTGAGTATCATGAGTCGATCGATGAAATGAAGCACGCGGACAAGTACATCGAACGCATTCTTTTTCTCGAAGGGATTCCTAACCTGCAAGATCTCGGTCGATTACGCATCGGTGAAGATGTGCCGGAAATGTTGCAGTCTGATCTGGCATTAGAACTGGAAGGCGCAAAGGATTTACGCGAAGCGATAGCCTATGCTGACAAGGTTCATGATTACGTCAGCAGAGACATGATGATTGAAATTCTGACGGAAGAAGAGGGCCACATAGACTGGCTGGAAAGTGAACTCGATTTGGTGAACAAACTCGGCCTGCAAAATTATCTTCAGTCCCAATTAAAAGATCAGAACGAACACTAGTCTTATGCCCAACCAGCAATGTCATGCAAGCCCGCGCCAGTCAAAAACGATTGCTGCGGGTTTTTTTGGGGCTAAAGCCAGATAGATGTGGTTAAAAACACAACACGGGTTGCTTCCTAAACAGATTTACGTATAATGCGCGGGCCTGCCGATATTGGTGCGGCGCGATTCGAGCAGAATCGCAGGGGATAGCTGTCTATGTATCGCCTAACAATACTCCCAATTGGGGAGTTATATGCTGAACGATTACACTCCTCCATCAATCGTAATGGATGTGGGTAGTAATTCTTTTCGTTTATAAAATGTTTGGAGCCTTGGTCTCATGTCGAACCAAAGAATCCGTATCCGTCTTAAAGCGTTTGATCATCGCCTGATCGATCAATCAACCGCGGAAATCGTTGAGACTGCCAAGCGCACTGGTGCGCAGGTACGTGGTCCGATCCCGCTGCCAACCCGCAAAGAGCGTTTTACCGTTCTGATCTCTCCGCACGTTAACAAAGACGCGCGTGATCAGTACGAAATCCGCACTCACAAGCGTCTGGTAGACATCGTTGAGCCAACTGAAAAAACCGTTGATGCTCTGATGCGTCTGGACCTGGCTGCCGGTGTTGACGTGCAGATCAGCCTGGGTTAATCAGGTCATCGAGCGATTGAGAGGTTGATACAATGATTGGTTTAGTCGGTAAAAAAGTGGGTATGACCCGCATCTTCACTGAAGATGGCGTTTCAATCCCAGTAACCGTTATCGAAGTTGAAGCAAACCGCGTTACTCAGGTCAAAGGCCTGGACAACGATGGTTACCAAGCTATCCAGGTTACCACCGGTGCTAAAAAAGCAAGCCGTGTGAGCAAGCCTGAAGCAGGTCATTTTGCTAAAGCTGGCGTTGACGCTGGCCGTGGTCTGTGGGAATTCCGCACCGAAGGTGAAGATTTCTCTGTTGGCCAGAGCATCAGTGTTGAAATTTTCGCTGACGTTAAAAAAGTAGACGTTACCGGTACCTCTAAAGGTAAAGGTTTCGCAGGTACCGTTAAGCGCTGGAACTTCCGTACCCAGGACGCTACACACGGTAACTCCTTGTCACACCGCGTTCCGGGTTCTATCGGTCAGAACCAGACTCCGGGCAAAGTGTTCAAAGGCAAGAAAATGGCTGGTCAGCTGGGTAATGAGCGCGTAACCGTTCAGAGCCTGGAAGTAGTACGTGTTGACGCTGAGCGCAACCTGCTGCTGGTCAAAGGTGGCGTCCCGGGTGCAACTGGGTGCGATCTGATTGTTAAACCAGCTGTGAAGGCGTAAGGGGATAGCAATGGAATTAGTACTGAAAGACGCGCAGAGCGCGCTGACTGTTTCCGAAACTACCTTCGGTCGTGATTTCAACGAAGCGCTGGTTCACCAGGTTGTTGTTGCTTATGCCGCTGGTGCTCGTCAGGGTACTCGTGCGCAGAAGACTCGTGCTGAAGTTACTGGTTCAGGCAAAAAGCCTTGGCGCCAGAAAGGTACCGGCCGTGCGCGTTCAGGTTCTGTAAAGAGCCCGATCTGGCGTTCAGGTGGCGTGACCTTCGCTGCACGTCCACAGGACCACAGTCAAAAAGTTAACAAAAAGATGTACCGTGGCGCGCTGAAAAGCATTCTGTCCGAGCTGGTACGTCAGGACCGTCTGATCGTTGTCGAGACGTTCTCTGTAGAAGCGCCTAAAACTAAGCTGCTGGTACAGAAACTGAAAGACATGGCGCTGCAAGATGTGCTGATCATCACCGGTGAACTGGATGAGAATCTGTTCCTGGCTGCGCGTAACCTGTACAAGGTTGACGTGCGTGATGCAGCGGGCATCGACCCAGTTAGCCTGATCGCCTTCGACAAAGTCGTTATGACTGCGGAAGCAGTTAAGCAAGTTGAGGAGATGCTGGCATGATCCGTGAAGAACGTCTGCTGAAAGTAGTGCGTGCACCGCACGTATCAGAAAAAGCATCTACTGCGATGGAAAAAACCAATACCATCGTTCTCAAAGTTGCTAAAGACGCGACCAAAGCAGAGATCGTTGCTGCTGTTGAGAAGCTGTTCGAAGTGGAAGTTAAAGACGTAAACACCCTGGTAGTTAAAGGGAAAGTTAAGCGTCACGGACAGCGTATCGGTCGTCGTAGCGACTGGAAAAAAGCTTACGTCACCCTGAAGGAAGGCCAGAATCTGGACTTCGTCGGCGGCGCTGAGTAAGTCGGAGGAGAAAGACAATGGCAGTTGTTAAATGTAAACCGACATCTCCGGGTCGTCGCCACGTAGTTAAAGTGGTGAACCCAGAGCTGCACAAGGGCAAACCATTTGCTCCGCTGGTAGAAAAAAACAGCAAATCCGGTGGTCGTAACAACAATGGTCGTATCACTACCCGTCATATCGGTGGTGGTCACAAGCAGGCTTACCGTATTGTTGACTTCAAACGCAACAAAGATGGTATCCCAGCAGTTGTTGAGCGTCTTGAGTACGATCCGAACCGTTCTGCGAATATCGCACTGGTTCTGTACAAAGATGGCGAGCGCCGTTACATTCTGGCCCCTAAAGGCCTGAAAGCCGGCGATCAGATTCAATCTGGCGTTGATGCTGCGATTAAAGCAGGTAACACCCTGCCGATGCGTAACATCCCGGTGGGTTCTACCGTTCATAACGTAGAAATGAAACCAGGCAAAGGCGGTCAGATTGCTCGCTCAGCTGGTACTTACGTGCAGATCGTTGCGCGTGAAGGTTCCTACGTTACCCTGCGTCTGCGTTCAGGCGAAATGCGCAAAGTTGAATCCGAATGTCGTGCAACTCTCGGCGAAGTCGGCAACTCTGAGCACATGCTGCGCGTACTGGGTAAAGCTGGTGCAACCCGTTGGCGTGGTGTTCGTCCTACCGTTCGCGGTACTGCGATGAACCCAGTCGATCACCCGCACGGTGGTGGTGAAGGTCGTAACTTTGGTAAGCACCCGGTAACTCCGTGGGGCGTTCAGACCAAAGGTAAGAAGACCCGTAGCAACAAGCGTACTGATAAATTTATCGTACGTCGCCGTAGCAAATAATTTTAGAGGATAAGCCATGCCACGTTCTCTCAAGAAAGGTCCTTTTATTGACCTGCACTTGCTGAAGAAGGTAGAGAAAGCGGTGGAAAGCGGTGACAAGAAGCCCCTGCGCACTTGGTCCCGTCGTTCAACGATCTTCCCTAACATGATCGGTTTGACCATCGCTGTCCATAATGGTCGTCAGCACGTTCCTGTCTTTGTTTCCGACGAAATGGTCGGCCACAAACTGGGTGAATTTGCACCGACACGTACTTATCGCGGCCATGCTGCAGATAAGAAAGCCAAGAAGAAATAAGTAGGAGGAAGAGATGGAAACTATTGCTCAACATCGCCATGCTCGTTCTTCTGCTCAGAAGGTTCGCCTGGTGGCAGACCTGATTCGCGGTAAGAAAGTGTCGCAGGCTCTGGATATTCTGACCTACACCAACAAGAAAGCTGCTGTGTTGGTTAAGAAAGTCCTGGAATCTGCCATTGCGAACGCCGAACACAACGATGGCGCTGATATCGACGATCTGAAAGTCGCGAAAATCTTCGTAGACGAAGGCCCAAGCATGAAGCGCATTATGCCGCGTGCGAAAGGTCGTGCAGATCGCATCCTGAAGCGCACCAGCCACATTACTGTGGTTGTGTCCGATCGCTGAGACTCTGGAGACTAGCAATGGGTCAGAAAGTACATCCTAATGGTATTCGCCTGGGTATTGTAAAACCATGGAACTCTACCTGGTTTGCGAACACCAAAGAATTCGCTGACAACCTGGACAGCGATTTTAAAGTCCGTCAGTTCCTGACTAAGGAACTGTCTAAAGCGTCTGTATCTCGTATCGTTATCGAGCGTCCGGCTAAGAGCATCCGTGTGACTATTCACACTGCTCGCCCGGGTATCGTTATCGGTAAGAAAGGTGAAGACGTAGAAAAACTGCGTACGGTCGTCGCGAAAATCGCTGGCGTTCCTGCACAGATCAACATCGCCGAAGTCCGTAAGCCGGAACTGGACGCTAAATTGGTTGCTGATAGCATCACTTCACAGCTGGAGCGTCGTGTGATGTTCCGTCGTGCTATGAAGCGTGCTGTACAGAACGCAATGCGTCTGGGCGCGAAGGGTATTAAAGTTGAAGTCAGCGGCCGTTTGGGCGGTGCCGAGATCGCACGTACCGAATGGTACCGTGAAGGTCGCGTACCGTTGCACACACTGCGTGCAGACATTGACTACAACACCTCTGAAGCGCACACCACTTATGGTGTAATCGGCGTTAAGGTATGGATCTTCAAAGGCGAGATCCTGGGTGGTATGGCTGCTGTTGAACAACCGGAACCGGCTGCTCAACCTAAAAAGCAGCAGCGTAAAGGCCGTAAGTAAGGAGAGTCGCTGATGTTACAACCAAAGCGTACGAAATTCCGTAAAGTGCACAAAGGCCGCAACCGTGGTCTGGCGCAAGGTACGGATGTCAGCTTCGGTACTTTCGGTCTGAAAGCTGTTGGCCGTGGTCGTCTGACTGCTCGTCAGATCGAAGCAGCACGTCGTGCTATGACCCGTGCAGTTAAGCGTCAAGGTAAAATTTGGATCCGTGTATTCCCGGACAAACCAATTACCGAGAAGCCGCTGGAAGTGCGTATGGGTAAAGGTAAGGGTAACGTGGAGTATTGGGTTGCCCTCATTCAACCGGGTAAAGTCCTGTATGAAATGGACGGCGTTCCGGAAGAGCTGGCCCGTGAAGCCTTCAAGCTGGCAGCAGCAAAACTGCCTATCAAAACCACCTTTGTTACTAAGACGGTGATGTAATGAAAGCAAATGAGCTGCGTGAAAAAAGCGTTGAAGAGCTGAACACTGAGCTTCTTAACCTGCTGCGTGAGCAGTTTAACCTGCGCATGCAAGCAGCATCCGGCCAACTTCAGCAAACCCATCTGCTGAAAGAAGTTCGTCGTAATGTTGCACGTGTTAAGACTTTACTGACTGAGAAGGCGGCGTAATGACCGATAAAATCCGTACTCTGCAGGGTCGTGTTATTAGTGACAAAATGCAGAAATCTGCAGTTGTTGCTATCGAACGTGTCGTGAAACACCCGATCTACGGTAAATTCATCAAGCGTACGACTAAGCTGCACATCCATGACGAGAACAACGAATGTGGTATTGGTGACGTGGTAGAAATCCGCGAAACCCGTCCACTGTCTAAGACTAAGTCTTGGGCGTTGGTTCGCGTTGTAGAGAAAGCGGTTCTGTAATAGAATCCGCTTCCTCTAAAAAATAAAATGAACGGCTCGTCTGAGCCGTTCATTTTTTCTACCCATGTGCGAGAACCGGTGTTATAATGCCGCGCCCTCAATTATGGGGCTTTTTAACGACCTGAGGTTTGGGTCCCGAAGTAGTAGTTGACATTAGCGGAGCACTAAAATGATCCAAGAACAGACTATGCTGAACGTCGCCGACAACTCCGGTGCACGTCGCGTAATGTGTATCAAGGTTCTGGGTGGCTCGCACCGTCGCTACGCAGGCGTCGGCGATATCATCAAAGTGACCATCAAGGAAGCAATTCCTCGTGGCAAGGTGAAAAAAGGTGATGTCCTGAAAGCGGTAGTGGTGCGCACCAGGAAGGGTGTTCGTCGCCCGGACGGTTCTGTCATTCGCTTCGATGGTAATGCATGCGTTATTTTAAACAATAACAGCGAGCAACCTATCGGTACGCGTATTTTTGGGCCGGTAACTCGTGAACTTCGTACTGAAAAGTTCATGAAAATTATCTCTCTGGCACCAGAAGTACTCTAAGGAGCGAGCAATGGCAGCGAAAATCCGTCGTAACGACGAAGTTATTGTGCTTACCGGCAAAGACAAAGGTAAACGCGGTAAAGTAAAGAACGTCCTGACTTCTGGTAAAGTCATCGTTGAAGGTATCAACCTGGTTAAGAAACATCAGAAGCCGGTTCCGGCCCTGAACCAACCAGGTGGCATCGTTGAGAAAGAAGCTGCTATTCAAGCTTCCAACGTTGCACTCTTCAATGCGGCAACCGGCAAGGCTGACCGTGTAGGCTTTAGATTCGAAGACGGCAAAAAAGTCCGTTTCTTCAAGTCTAATAGCGAAACTATCAAGTAATTTGGAGTAGTACGATGGCGAAACTGCATGATTACTACAAAGACGAAGTAGTCCAGAAACTCATGACAGAGTTCGGCTACAATTCTGTCATGCAAGTCCCTCGGGTCGAGAAGATCACCCTGAACATGGGTGTTGGTGAAGCGATCGCTGACAAGAAACTGCTGGATAACGCAGCAGCTGACCTGGCAGCAATCTCCGGTCAAAAACCGCTGATCACCAAAGCACGCAAATCAGTTGCAGGCTTCAAAATCCGTCAGGGCTATCCGATCGGCTGTAAAGTAACTCTGCGCGGTGAGCGTATGTGGGAGTTCTTTGAGCGTCTGATCACTATTGCTGTACCACGTATTCGTGACTTCCGCGGTTTATCTGCGAAGTCGTTCGACGGTCGTGGTAACTACAGCATGGGCGTTCGTGAGCAGATCATCTTCCCAGAAATCGATTATGACAAAGTCGATCGCGTTCGTGGTTTGGATATTACCATTACCACTACTGCGAAATCTGATGATGAAGGCCGTGCTCTGCTGGCTGCCTTTGAATTCCCATTCCGCAAGTAAGGTAGGGTTACTTAATGGCTAAGCAATCGATGAAAGCACGCGAAGTTAAGCGTGTGAAATTAGCAGACAAGTTCTTCGCCAAGCGCGTAGAACTGAAAGCGATCATTTCTGATGTGAACGCATCCGACGAAGATCGTTGGGATGCCGTTCTCAAGCTGCAGAGTCTGCCGCGTGATTCCAGCCCTTCCCGTCAGCGTAACCGCTGCCGTCAGACAGGTCGTCCGCACGGTTTCTTGCGGAAGTTTGGGTTGAGCCGTATTAAGGTCCGTGAAGCCGCAATGCGCGGTGAAATCCCGGGTCTTAAAAAGGCTAGCTGGTAATTGTCACCATTTGAATCACGGGAGTAACACAGATGAGCATGCAAGATCCGATCGCGGATATGCTGACCCGTATCCGTAACGGTCAGGCCGCGAACAAAGTTGCGGTCTCTATGCCTTCCTCCAAGCTGAAAGTGGCAATTGCCAACGTGCTGAAGGAAGAAGGCTATATTGAAGATTTTAAAATCGAAGGCGATATCAAGTCTGAGCTGGAAGTTACTTTAAAGTATTTCCAGGGTAAGGCTGTGGTAGAGAGCATTCAGCGTGTTAGTCGTCCAGGTCTGCGCATCTATAAGAAAAAAGATGAGCTGCCAAAAGTAATGGCTGGTCTGGGCATCGCTGTAATCTCTACCTCTAAAGGTGTCATGACTGATCGTGCAGCGCGCCAAGCTGGTCTTGGTGGCGAAATTATCTGCTACGTAGCGTAATCGGAGGAATAAAATGTCTCGTGTTGCAAAAGCACCTGTCGTTGTTCCTGCGGGCGTAGAGGTAAAACTCAGCGGTCAGGAAGTTTCGATCAAAGGCAAAAACGGCGAGCTGACTCGTACTATCAACAGTGCTGTAGAAGTTAAGCATGCAGACAACGCCCTGACTTTCGCTCCACGCGAAGGTTATGCGGATGGTTGGGCACAAGCAGGTACTGCTCGTGCGCTGCTGAACGGCATGGTTATCGGTGTTACCGAAGGCTTCACCAAGAAGCTGCAACTGGTTGGTGTTGGTTATCGTGCAGCTGTTAAAGGCAACTCTGTGAGCTTGGCCCTGGGCTTCTCTCACCCTGTTGACCATGCACTGCCGGCCGGCATCACTGCTGAATGTCCAACTCAGACTGAGATCGTGCTGAAAGGCGCTGATAAACAGCTGATTGGTCAGGTTGCAGCTGATCTGCGCGCCTACCGTCGTCCTGAGCCTTACAAAGGCAAGGGTGTTCGTTACGCCGACGAAGTCGTGCGTACCAAAGAGGCTAAGAAGAAGTAAGGTAACACTATGGATAAGAAATCTGCTCGTATCCGTCGTGCGACCCGTGCACGTCGCAAGCTCAAAGAGCTGGGTGCTACTCGCCTGGTGGTACATCGTACCCCGCGTCATATCTACGCACAGGTGATCGCCCCGAACGGTTCCGAAGTTCTGGTTGCTGCTTCTACTGTAGAAAAAGCTATTGCCGAACAACTGAAGTATACCGGTAACAAAGACGCCGCTGCAGCTGTAGGTAAAGCTCTGGCTGAGCGCGCTGTTGAGAAAGGCATTACTAATGTCTCTTTCGACCGTTCCGGGTTCCAATATCATGGTCGTGTCCAGGCACTGGCAGATGCTGCCCGTGAAGCTGGCCTTCAGTTCTAAGGTAGAGGTCTAAGATGTCAAACATCGAGAAACAAGCTGGCGAACTGCAGGAAAAACTGATCGCGGTAAACCGTGTATCTAAAACTGTAAAAGGTGGTCGTATTTTCTCCTTCACCGCACTGACTGTAGTGGGTGATGG
Organism: Pantoea sp. CTOTU49201; assembly: GCF_032054795.1. Taxonomy (NCBI): domain Bacteria; kingdom Pseudomonadati; phylum Pseudomonadota; class Gammaproteobacteria; order Enterobacterales; family Erwiniaceae; genus Pantoea; species Pantoea sp. CTOTU49201. The sequence continues at coordinate 13,823 of NZ_DAMBSA010000018.1, read as the reverse complement.
TAACGGCCGCGTTGGTTTTGGTTACGGTAAAGCGCGTGAAGTTCCAGCAGCGATCCAGAAAGCGATGGAGAAAGCCCGTCGCAATATGATTAACGTCGCGCTGACTCACGGCACCCTGCAGCACCCTGTTAAAGGTGCTCACACAGGTTCTCGTGTGTTCATGCAGCCAGCTTCTGAAGGTACCGGTATCATCGCCGGCGGTGCAATGCGCGCTGTTTTAGAAGTTGCTGGAGTACATAACGTTCTGGCTAAAGCGTATGGTTCTACCAACCCGATTAACGTGGTTCGTGCAACTATCGATGGCCTGGGCAATATGAATTCTCCGGAAATGGTCGCTGCCAAGCGTGGTAAATCCGTTGAAGAAATTCTGGGGTAATCACGATGGCTAAGACAATTAAAATTACACAAACCCGCAGTTCAATCGGCCGCCTGCCTAAGCACAAAGCGACTCTGGTTGGCTTGGGTCTGCGTCGCATCAATCACACCGTTGAGCGTGAAGATACGCCTGCTGTACGCGGTATGATTAACGCGATTTCCTACATGCTGAAAGTGGAGGAGTAAGAGATGCGTTTAAACACTCTGTCTCCGGCCGAAGGGTCTAAACACGCTTCTAAGCGTCTGGGTCGTGGTATCGGTTCTGGCCTCGGTAAAACTGGTGGTCGTGGTCACAAAGGTCAGAACTCTCGTTCTGGCGGTGGCGTACGTCGCGGTTTCGAGGGTGGTCAGATGCCTCTGTACCGTCGTCTGCCGAAATTCGGTTTCACCTCTCGCAAAGCAATGATCACGACAGAAGTTCGTCTGTCTGATCTGGCGAAAGTTGAAGGCGGTATTGTTGACCTGAATACGCTGAAAGCGGCCAATATTATCGGTGTTCAGATTGAATTCGCGAAAGTGATTCTTTCTGGTGAAGTTTCTGCACCGGTAACGGTTCGCGGTCTGCGTGTCACCAAAGGTGCTCGTGCTGCAATCGAAGCTGCTGGCGGTAAAATCGAGGAATAAGTAGCAGATGGCAAAGCAACCGGGATTAGATTTTCAAAGTGCCAAAGGTGGCTTTGGTGAACTGAAGCGCAGACTGTTGTTTGTAATCGGTGCACTCATTGTCTTCCGAATTGGCTCTTTTATTCCAATCCCCGGTATCGATGCCACTGTACTTGCCAAACTGCTTGAGCAACAGCGTGGCACCATCATTGAAATGTTTAACATGTTCTCTGGTGGTGCTCTCAGTCGTGCCTCAATCTTCGCACTGGGTATTATGCCGTATATTTCGGCCTCTATTATTATCCAGCTGCTGACGGTGGTTCATCCAGCGTTAGCTGAGATTAAGAAAGAGGGTGAAGCTGGTCGTCGTAAGATTAGCCAGTACACTCGCTACGGCACACTGGTTCTGGCTGTATTCCAGTCGATCGGTATTGCTACCGGTTTACCGAATATGCCTGGAATGCAAGGACTGGTAATGAATCCAGGCTTTGCATTCTACTTTACCGCTGTTGTAAGTCTGGTTACCGGGACAATGTTCCTGATGTGGCTGGGCGAACAGATTACTGAGCGAGGTATCGGTAACGGTATCTCGATCATTATCTTCGCAGGTATTGTTGCGGGCCTCCCGCCGGCCATTGGCCATACCATCGAGCAAGCGCGGCAAGGTGACCTGCACTTCCTTCTGTTGCTGTTGGTTGCAGTTCTAGTATTTGCAGTGACGTTCTTTGTTATTTTCGTTGAGCGTGGCCAGCGCCGCATTGTGGTCAACTACGCTAAACGTCAGCAAGGTCGTCGTGTATATGCTGCACAGAGCACACATTTACCGTTGAAAGTGAATATGGCGGGCGTAATCCCAGCTATTTTTGCTTCCAGCATTATTCTGTTCCCGGCGACCATAGCATCATGGTTCGGGGGCGGTACCGGTTGGAACTGGCTGACAACAATTTCGCTGTATTTGCAACCAGGACAGCCGCTTTATGTGCTACTCTATGCGACTGCAATCATCTTCTTCTGTTTCTTCTACACGGCGTTGGTCTTCAACCCACGTGAAACAGCAGATAACCTGAAGAAGTCTGGTGCATTCGTACCGGGAATTCGTCCGGGAGAGCAAACGGCGAAGTACATCGATAAAGTAATGACACGTCTGACCTTAATCGGCGCACTGTATATTACCTTTATCTGCCTGATCCCGGAGTTCATGCGTGATGCTATGAAAGTTCCATTCTACTTTGGCGGCACATCGCTGCTCATTGTAGTGGTCGTCATCATGGACTTTATGGCTCAAGTGCAAACTCTGATGATGTCAAGTCAGTACGAGTCTGCATTGAAGAAAGCTAACCTGAAAGGCTACGGCCGTTAATTCGGGTGCTTGAGAAGTTACGGAGAGTAAAAATGAAAGTTCGTGCTTCCGTCAAGAAATTATGTCGTAACTGCAAAATCATTCGCCGCGACGGTGTCGTACGTGTGATCTGCAGCGCCGAGCCAAAGCATAAACAGCGCCAAGGCTGATATTGTCACATATTTTTCTTGCAAAGTCGGGTTGAGCTGGCTAGATTAGCCAGCCAATCTTTTGTATGTCGATGCGTTACCATTTGAGTATCCTGAAAACGGGCTTTTCAGCATGGGACGCATTTGTTTAATTATAGGAGTGCATAGTGGCCCGTATAGCAGGCATTAACATTCCTGATCAAAAACATACCGTTATCGCATTAACTTCGATTTTCGGTATCGGTAAAACTCGTTCTAAAGCCATCTGCGCTTCAACGGGTATTGCTGAAAATGTTAAGATCAGAGAGCTGTCTGAAGAACAAATTGAACAGCTGCGTGAAGCAGTTGGTAAATTCGTTGTTGAAGGTGATCTGCGCCGTGAAATCACCCTGAGCATCAAGCGTCTGATGGACCTTGGTTGCTATCGTGGTTTACGCCATCGTCGTGGTCTGCCAGTTCGCGGTCAGCGTACTAAGACCAATGCACGTACCCGTAAGGGTCCGCGTAAACCGATCAAGAAATAATCGGGGTGAGTAAATAATGGCAAAGGCACCAGTTCGTGCACGTAAGCGTGTAAGAAAACAAGTCTCAGATGGCGTGGCTCATGTCCATGCATCTTTTAACAACACCATCGTTACCATTACTGATCGTCAGGGTAACGCACTGGGTTGGGCAACCGCCGGTGGTTCCGGTTTCCGCGGTTCACGTAAATCTACTCCGTTTGCTGCTCAGGTAGCTGCAGAGCGCTGTGCAGAAGCAGTGAAAGATTACGGTATTAAGAATCTGGAAGTTATGGTTAAGGGTCCGGGTCCGGGTCGCGAATCAACAATTCGTGCTCTGAACGCTGCTGGTTTCCGCATCACTAATATTACTGATGTGACTCCAATCCCTCACAACGGTTGTCGTCCGCCGAAAAAACGTCGCGTTTAATCGCCCGTTTTTAGGTTAGTTGGAGAAAGAAAATGGCAAGATATTTGGGTCCTAAGCTCAAGCTGAGCCGTCGTGAGGGTACCGACTTATTCCTTAAGTCTGGCGTTCGCGCGATCGATACCAAGTGCAAAATTGAACAACCACCTGGTCAGCATGGTGCGCGTAAACCGCGTCTGTCTGACTACGGCGGCCAGTTGCGTGAAAAGCAGAAAGTTCGTCGTATGTACGGCGTGCTGGAGCGTCAGTTCCGCAACTACTATAAAGAAGCAGCACGTCTGAAAGGCAACACAGGTGAAAACCTGCTGGCCCTGCTGGAAGGTCGTCTGGATAACGTTGTTTACCGTATGGGCTTTGGCGCCACTCGTGCAGAAGCACGTCAGCTGGTTAGCCATAAATCTATCCTGGTGAACGGTCGCGTTGTTAACATCGCTTCTTATCAGGTATCTCCGAATGATGTCGTAAGCATCCGTGAGAAAGCCAAACAGCAATCTCGCGTGAAGGCCGCTCTGGAGCTGGCTGAGCAGCGTGAAAAGCCAACCTGGCTGGAAGTTGATGCTACTAAGATGGAAGGTGTGTTCAAGCGTATTCCTGAACGTACTGATCTGTCTGCGGACATTAACGAACACCTGATCGTCGAGCTTTACTCTAAGTAAAGCTTAGTACCAAAGAGAGGACACAATGCAGGGTTCTGTGACAGAGTTTCTAAAACCGCGCCTGGTAGATATCGAGCAAGTGAGTTCGACGCACGCCAAGGTGACCCTTGAGCCGTTAGAGCGTGGCTTTGGCCATACTCTTGGTAACGCACTGCGCCGTATTCTGCTTTCTTCCATGCCGGGTTGCGCGGTGACCGAGGTTGAGATTGATGGTGTGCTTCATGAGTACTCCACCAAAGAGGGCGTACAGGAAGATATCCTGGAAATCCTGCTTAACCTGAAAGGGTTGGCGGTAAGAGTTCAAGGTAAAGATGAAGTAATCCTTACCCTGAATAAATCTGGCATTGGCCCTGTGACTGCAGCCGACATCACCCACGACGGTGATGTTGAAATCGTCAAGCCGCAGCATGTTATCTGCCACCTGACCGATGAAAACGCATCTATTAGCATGCGTATCAAAGTTCAGCGTGGTCGTGGTTATGTGCCGGCTTCTGCCCGAATTCATTCGGAAGAAGATGAGCGCCCAATCGGCCGTCTGTTGGTTGACGCTTGCTACAGCCCTGTAGACCGTATCGCCTACAATGTTGAAGCAGCGCGTGTAGAACAGCGTACCGACCTGGACAAGCTGGTCATCGAAATGGAAACCAACGGCACAATCGATCCTGAAGAGGCGATTCGTCGTGCGGCAACCATCCTGGCAGAACAACTGGAAGCTTTCGTTGACTTACGTGATGTACGTCAGCCAGAAGTGAAAGAAGAGAAACCAGAATTCGATCCGATCCTGCTGCGCCCTGTTGACGATCTGGAATTGACTGTCCGCTCTGCTAACTGCCTTAAGGCAGAAGCTATCCACTACATCGGTGATCTGGTACAGCGTACCGAGGTTGAGCTGCTTAAAACGCCTAACCTGGGTAAAAAATCTCTTACTGAGATTAAAGATGTGCTTGCTTCACGTGGTTTGTCTCTGGGCATGCGCCTGGAAAACTGGCCACCAGCAAGCATTGCTGATGAATAATCAGATCACAGGTTAAGGTTTCACTGAGAAGGATAAGGTCATGCGCCATCGTAAGAGTGGTCGTCAACTGAACCGCAACAGCAGCCATCGTCAGGCTATGTTCCGCAACATGGCTGGTTCTCTGGTTCGTCATGAGATCATCAAAACGACTCTGCCGAAAGCCAAAGAACTGCGTCGCGTAGTTGAGCCGCTGATTACTCTTGCCAAGACCGACAGCGTAGCTAATCGTCGTCTGGCATTCGCCCGCACTCGTGATAACGAGATCGTGGCAAAACTGTTTAACGAGCTGGGCCCGCGTTTCGCGAGCCGTGCCGGTGGTTACACTCGTATTCTGAAGTGTGGCTTCCGTGCTGGTGACAACGCTCCGATGGCTTACATCGAGCTGGTTGATCGTCCAGAAGCTCAAGCAGAAGCTACTGCAGAGTAATTTGCAGTATCGTAGAAAACCCGCTTCGGCGGGTTTTTTATTGTCCGTAATTCCTTCCCATTTACTCCCCTTTCGCTATGCTGATGGCAGATACACCTGTCAGGAACGCACTTATGTGGCTAATTGATCAACTTGTTGAGCAGCACATCCGTGAAGCTCAGGAAAAAGGTGAACTGAGTAATCTGCCCGGCGAAGGCGCGCCTTTACAGTTAGATGATGACAGTGGAGTGCCGATTGAACTACGCACAGCATATCGTCTATTGAAAAACTCTGGTCACTTACCGCCGGAACTTGAAATGCGTCGTGAAGCGTTAGCGTTAAATGATCTACTACGCGAACTGGATCCTGACGATGGCAAGGCACGTGAATTATCGAAACGCTTAGCGCTGCTAGAAATAAAACTCCAGCAAGCCGGAATCAGTACCGACTTCTTGCAAGGCGATTATGGCGACGTCATGCATCATCATTTGCAGCGGGAGAAATAACATGTACCGAATTGGCCAGCTGGCAAAAATGGCGGATGTTACGCCAGACACCATCCGCTTTTATGAAAAACAGCAGATGATGAATCATGAGGTACGTACTGAGGGCGGCTTTCGCCTTTATAGTGAAGATGATCTACAGCGGCTGCGTTTCATTCGCTATGGTCGCCAACTTGGCTTCAGCTTAGAATCAATTCGTGGTTTATTGTCGATCCGCATCGATCCTGAACATCACACTTGCCAGGAATCCAAAGCTATTGTGGCGAAGCGTTTGGATGAAGTGAACAGCATGATCGCTGAATTGCAGACGATCCAGCGTTCATTGCATCGTTTGGCTGACACCTGCTGCGGCGACGTGCATAGCAGCGCCTGCTGTTCAATTTTGGAAGCCCTTGAAAAAGGTGAAGAGCCACAGCCTGAAATTTGTTGTAGCAAGGGTTGAATTTTACGCTGGAAGGAATATAGTTGCGCCGTTAATAACCGGAGGACGAGATGACTCGCTATCAGCACCAAAAAGGTAAAATCAACGACAATGCACTTGAAGCATTATTACATGATCCACTGTTTCGTCAGCGCGTTGAGAAGAATCAGAAAGGAAAAGGCAGCTATCAACGTAAAAACAAACACGCAAAAGGAAGTAACTGGGAGGCCAGTGATAAGCAGAAAAGTTTATCACTGGCCTTCTTCTTTACAGACAAAAAAGCCGCCTTATTTGGGCGGCTTTTTCATCATAATTTATCGTGATTTTGTTGTTTTAACAGGTCACGGATTTCAGTAAGCAGTAACTCTTCATTTGTTGGCTTAGGTGCCGCTTTCTCAACTTCTTTTTTCTGATACAGCTTGTTCATTACTTTAATTGCCAGGAAAATTGCGAAGGCAACAATAACGAAATCGAACACGGTCTGAATAAAGTTACCGTACTCCATTACTACAGCAGGAATATCACCTTCTGCCGGCTTTAATATCCATTTGAACTGTTTGAAATCGACGCCACCAATCAGCAAGCCGAGTGGAGGCATGATGATATTGGCGACCAGTGAAGAAACAATCTTACCAAAAGCGGCACCAATGATGACACCGACCGCCAGATCAACCACGTTCCCACGCATTGCAAAATCACGAAACTCTTTGAATAAACTCATTGTTATCTCCTTGCCTTGGCCAATGGCTAAAGTCTAACAAACCTTTGTGCAATTGCCATTAGAACAATGGATTAAGCAAAATTTTCACGGCGGGCTTTCGCCCGCAGCTTTTATAGGAAGAATGGACTTGGCTGGAACAGACGCTCAACATCGGGCACAAACTTCTTATCCGTCAGGAACATAATTACGTGATCGCCCTGTTCAACACGCACGTTATCATTGGCGATGATCACTTCATCACCGCGCACCACAGCACCGATAATGGTTCCCGGCGGCAGCTTAATATCTTCTATAAGGCGTCCAACCACGCGAGAAGTTGTTTCATCGCCATGTGCGATAGCTTCGATGGCTTCTGCAATACCGCGACGTAATGAAGAAACGCCGACGATATCTGCTTTACGTACGTGGCTAAGCAGCGCCGAGATGGTGGCTTGTTGCGGCGAGATCGCAATGTCGATCACGCTGCCTTGAACAAGATCAACATAGGCGCGGCGCTGGATCAGCACCATCACTTTTTTAGCGCCCATTTTCTTGGCCAGCATGGCTGACATTATATTGGCTTCATCATCGTTAGTGACCGCAATGAAGAGATCCACCTGATCGACATGCTCTTCGGCCAGTAATTCCTGATCCGAAGCATCGCCGTAAAACACGATGGTATCGTGCAAACGCTCCGCTAGTTCTGCCGCGCGCTGTTGATTACGTTCAATCAACTTCACGCTGTACTGTTTTTCGAGGCGCTGCGCCAATCCAAAGCCGATATTTCCGCCGCCAACCAACATGATGCGCTTATACGGTTTTTCCAGACGCTGCATTTCGCTCATTACTGCGCGAATATGCTGGCTCGCGGCAATGAAGAACACTTCATCGCCAGCTTCCACAATCGTAGAACCCTGCGGCCTGATTGGGCGATCCTGACGAAAAATCGCCGCGACTCGCGTATCAATATGCGGCATATGTTCCCGCATGATCGACAAAGGATTTCCGACCAGCGGGCCGCCATAATAGGCTTTTACCACCGCGAGGCTAACTTTGCCTTCGGCAAAATTCACCACCTGAAGTGCGCCAGGATACTGAATCAAACGGTAGATATTGTCGATCACCAACTGTTCAGGAGAGATCAGATGATCAATTGGGACGGCTTCCGGTACAAATAACTTCTCAGCATCACGTAAGTATTCAGCTGCACGAATACGCGCGATACGATTGGGTGTATTGAAAAGCGAATACGCAATCTGACAAGCCACCATGTTGGTCTCATCGGAGTTGGTTACTGCCACCAACATATCCGCATCTTCAGCACCGGCTTCACGCAAAATACGCGGATGGGATCCGTGACCATGCACTACGCGCAGATCAAATTTGTCCTGCAACACGCGTAAACGCGTCGCATCGCTGTCGACGACGGTAATATCGTTATTTTCCCCGACCAAATTTTCTGCCAGGGTTCCGCCGACCTGGCCGGCGCCGAGGATAATGATTTTCATGGCTTAGATGCTCTTGTCAGCGTGCGCAGCACTATTTTTTCATCAGCTTAGCGTAGAAGAAGCCGTCGCCGCCATCGATGGTCGGGAAAACCTGCCAGCCATTAGCCTGGCCCTGTGGTAACGTTTCGGCCACGGCGTCGCTGTGCGCTGCCAAAAAGGCGCTGATTTGATTGTGATTCTCTTCCGGCAATATTGAGCAGGTGGCATAAATCATCGTGCCGCCAGATTTCAGACGCGGCCAAACGGCCTCAAGAATTTCACGCTGCAGATTCGCCAGCTCAGGAATATCACGATCGCGACGCAGCCACTTGATGTCTGGATGACGGCGAATTACGCCTGTGGCAGAGCAGGGCGCATCGAGCAGGATGCGATCAAACTGCATATCACCGCACCATTCTGCCGGTGTGCGGCCATCGCCCTGACGTACTTCAGCTTGCATGCCTAAGCGCTGCAAGTTCTCATGCACGCGGAGCAGGCGTTGCGGGTCAACATCGACCGCTAATACTTTGGCCTGCGGCGCGATTTCGAGGATATGTGTAGTCTTACCACCCGGAGCAGCACAGAGATCGAGAATAGATTCCCCGTCTTTTGGCTCAAGCAGCAGTGCGCAACGTTGTGCTGAAAGATCCTGCACCGTTACCCAACCTTGATCGAAACCCGGCAGCTGGCTAACTGGAGTCGGTGATTCCAGACGCAATGCATCTTGTGCATCGCCAGTAAAAGCCACTTTCTCTTCTGCCTGCAATAGCGCCAACCAGGCATCACGATTGTGATGCTGGCGATTGACGCGCAGCCACATCGGCGGTCGCTGATTATTGGCTTCAACAATCTGTTGCCACTGTTCTGGCCATGCAGCTTGCAGACGTTTCAGCAACCAGCTTGGGTGCCAGTAACGTTGCGAACCCTGATCGACTTCGGCTAACAGCGCTTCTTGCTGGCGCAGGAACTGGCGTAACACGCCGTTTAACAGGCCTTTCAAAGCCGTACGCTTCAGCACTTCAGCACCTGCTACGGTTTCTGCCAGTGCAGCATGGGCCGGTACGCGGGTATAAAGCAGCTGATAGAGGCCAACCATCAATAGGTAATGCAATACTCGCTGCTTACCGGTTAAGGTGCGCTCCATCAGTTTGCCGATTAAGGCTTCCAGCTGCGGCAGCGTGCGCATCACGCCAAAACATAGCTCTTGCAGCAGCGCGCTATCTTTATCGGATAAGGTCTTTTGCGCGCCCGGCAAAATGGCACTTAGCGATTCGCCTTTGTCCACAACGCGTTCAATGAGTTGCGCGGCCAGGCTGCGCAAGTTGGTAGCTTTTTTCATGTTATTTCATCAAACAAAAAGCCCGGTCAAACCGGGCTTGGAAGATCAGGCCAGAACGGTTCCAGGTACGAACCATTCGCGGCGCGAATTGAGCAGGTCCTGAGCGGACATGGCTTTTTTACCGGCAGGTTGCAGCGATACCAGATTCAGCACACCATCGGCCGTTGCAATCTGAATGCCTTGTTTATCAGCATGAACGATTTCACCGGGTTGTTTGTTCTGATGCGGCAAAACCGTTGCCTGCCACACTTTTACCGGTTGTTCTTCAATCATGAAATAGCTCATTGGCCATGGATTGAAGGCACGAATACAACGTTCCAACTGCGCTGCTGAAAGTGACCAATCGAGTCGTGCTTCTTCTTTACTCAGCTTCTCGGCATAAGAGACCAGCGCTTCATCCTGAACTTCTGGCTTAGCATTACCACTTGCCAGAAGATCCAGCGTTAACAGCATGCCTTGTGGACCGAGTTGCGCCAGCTTCTCATACAGCGAAGCGCTGGTATCTTCAGCCGTAATTGGGCAGGAGAGTTTATGCAGCATGTCGCCGGTATCAAGGCCAACATCCATCTGCATGATGGTGACACCGGTTTCGCTATCGCCGGCCCAGAGAGAACGTTGGATAGGCGCTGCACCACGCCAGCGTGGCAGCAGCGAACCATGCACATTAATACAACCCAGGCGTGGCATCACCAGCACGGCTTTCGGCAGGATCAATCCATAAGCGACCACCACCATGATATCGGCCTGCAGATCGGCAACCAGATGCTGATTCTCTTCAGGCTTCAGGGATTTTGGCTGAAATACGGGAATATCGTGCGCCTGTGCCAGGACTTTGACTGGGCTTGGCGTAAGCTTGTTTCCGCGTCCGGCTGGACGATCGGGCTGGGTAAAGACGCCAACAACCTGATGCTCAGAAGCAAGCAGCGCGTCTAAATGACGCGCTGCAAAGTCAGGTGTACCGGCAAAGATAATTTTGAGCGGTGCAGACACAGTTTAACCTTCTATTAGCACTTAATCTTCGCGTGCGTTAAGGCGGGCCAATTTTTCCAGCTTCTGTTTGATACGCTGACGTTTCAGTGGCGACAGATAATCAATGAAAAGTTTGCCATCGAGATGATCGATTTCATGCTGGATACAAATCGCCAGCAGACCGTCGGTTTCCAGCTCAAAGCTTTTACCGTCGCGATCCTGCGCACGCACTTTTACCCACTCTGCACGCGGCACAAAAGCACGTTGTTCAGGGATGGAAAGGCAGCCTTCTTCAATACCGGTTTCACCGCTTTTTTCCAGCAGTTCCGGATTAATCAGCACCAAACGCTCGTCACGGTTTTCTGAAACATCAATAACAATGATGCGCTGATGAATATCGACCTGAGTCGCCGCTAAACCAATACCTTCTTCGGCGTACATGGTTTCAAACATGTCGTCGACAATACGCTGAACGTCTGCGTTTACGGTTGCCACCGGCGCAGCGATTTTGCGAAGGCGATCATCAGGGAAATGTAATACCTGCAAAACTGACATAAATATCCAGATCTGTATGCGTTAAAGAAAAGATTACTGCCTCATATTGTAGACTTTTTGATGCCTGATTGACAGCATTGCACCGCATGATAGCGCGGCTGACAGGGAGTGCAGCATGGAGAGAATTGAATGGATGCTCAGGCTGGCAAATGTGAAAGGCTTAAGCGGTCAGGTTGCCAGACAGTTAGCTGAGGCATTGCAGAATAATGCTCAGGTTGATGACGATCTTTTACAGGATCAGGGATTAAACGAAACCCAGCGACAACAGTTTAAAGTGCTGTGTCCACGTCAGTTAGAACGAACGCGTCTGTGGCTTGAGGATGAACAGCATCATTTAGTTTCCTGTATCGATGAACATTATCCCTCGGCGTTAGCTGAAATCAGTCGACGCCCCTCATTGTTGTATGTCGCTGGAAGTTTGGATGCCTTGCAGACACCCCAGCTCGGTGTCGTGGGTAGCCGTCATTGCACGCATTATGGTAAGCAATGGGGAAGCTGGTTTACCCAGCAATTGGCGCTGAGTGGATTGACCATCACCAGCGGCCTGGCGCGTGGAATTGATGGCGTGGCGCATCGTGCCGCGCTAGAAGCGCAGGGTAAAACTGTGGCGGTGTTAGGTAGCGGACTACAGCATATTTACCCTAAAAGTCATCAAGCGCTGGCACGCGAGATCATCACCGGCGGTGGCGCACTGATCTCGGAATTCCCCCTTGATACGGCACCGCATGCGGTGAATTTTCCCCGACGTAATCGCATCATCAGTGGTTTAAGCCTTGGCGTATTGGTGATTGAGGCCACTTTGAAAAGCGGATCGCTGGTGACGGCACGCTACGCTTTGGAACAAAATCGTAACGTTTATGCGTTACCCGGCGCGCTAGGCAATCCCGGCAGTGAAGGAACGCACTGGCTTATCCAGCAAGGTGCGCTGCTGGTGGCGCATCCCAACAATATCCTTGAAGATTTACATTCAACACTGCAATGGTTGCCTGATAGCAGTTCAGAAACAATATATTCACAACACAGTGACGATGTGCCATTGCCATTTGCAACTGTGTTGGCTAACGTAGGTGATGAGGTTACACCTGTTGACGTCGTCGCTGAACGTGCCGGCCAACCTGTGCCAGTTATCTCAGCTCACCTGCTGGAGCTGGAGTTAGCAGGATGGATCGCAGCTGTACCCGGCGGCTATGTCCGATTGAGGAGGGCATGCCATGTTCGACGTACTTATGTACTTGTTTGAGACGTATATCCACAACGAAGCTGAAATGCGCGTTGATCAGGATAAATTGACCGATGATTTAACCGATGCCGGTTTTCATCGTGAAGATATCTACAATGCGTTGAATTGGCTTGAACGGTTAGCGGATTATCAGGAAGGCTTGGTTGCGCCTGTACTCATGGCAAACGATCCGCTCTCAATGCGAATCTATACCGAAGAGGAAAACCAGCGCTTAGATGCAGAATGTCGCGGTTTTATTTTGTTCCTGGAACAGGTCCAGGTGCTGAATATGGAAACGCGCGAAATGGTCATCGAACGTGTAATGGCCCTTGATACCCTCGAATTCGATCTTGAAGATCTCAAATGGGTGGTGTTGATGGTGCTGTTTAACATCCCAGGATGTGAAAACGCCTATCAGCAGATGGAAGAACTGTTATTCGACGTCAATGAAGGTATGCTGCATTAATAATCTGCGATTGATGCAACCGGTAATATGAGTAAATCAGCACTATTCTCCGTGCCTAAACACGATCCCTGCCCCGCTTGCGGGGCAGAATTAGTTATACGTTCTGGCAAACACGGCCCTTTTCTAGGGTGTGTGAACTATCCCACCTGCGATTACATCCGCCCGCTGAAAAGTCAGGGAGATGGTCATGTCGTTAAAGTACTGGAAGGCCATGCGTGCCCTCAGTGTGGCGCAGACAAAGTTCTGCGTCAGGGACGATTTGGCATGTTCGTGGGTTGCAGTCATTATCCGGAATGTGATTACACTGAAACCATCGATAAGCCAGATGAAACAGCTATCGCCTGTCCGCAATGTCAGAACGGTAAACTGGTACAACGGCGCTCGCGCTATGGCAAAACCTTCTACTCCTGCGATCGCTATCCAGATTGTCAGTTTGTCCTTAACGCAGCGCCGGTTGAAGGCGTTTGCCCGCATTGCCAGTTCCCATTATTAATAGAGAAGAAAACCGCACAAGGCATGAAGCGCTTCTGCGCCAGCAAACGCTGCGGTAAGCCTATCGTCCAGGACGAATCATCATCATGAAGCCAAGTCAGTATTCAGCGGGTAGTCTCGATTATTGCATTGAGAAGCTACAGCAACAGGAAGTTATCGCCTATCCAACCGAAGCCGTATTTGGATTGGGCTGCGATCCCGA
>NZ_DAMBSA010000017.1:9290-23615 GCF_032054795.1 Pantoea sp. CTOTU49201 | reverse complement strand
GCGCTGGCGCTGACCGAAGCGCTGACGCGTCTGGGCGATCACGGCATCGACGAAGCGCTGTACAACGAGGTACGCGCACACTTCTCTGAAGTGGAGACCAGCGAACTGACGTTCTGCATCGCGGTGATCAACACCTGGAACCGCCTGATGGTGCTGTCGCAGATGACGCCGGGCGCACTGGACAGCGCTTATGGGTTGGATCGTGCTGATTTACGTTAATTTTTACCGCCAGTAGCCCATGCTGCTGGCACCACCATGTTCATCTGCGCTGCCTGAGGCTATAGTGAGTTTTTGCACCACACAGGACAGCGCACATGAAAGGCATCAACATTGCGATTTACTTCGATCCCGACCAGATTCACATCTGCGTTCACCAGCAGGATGACAGCTATCTCAGCCAAACCTTTATTTACGACGACAGCGTAATTGAAGAGATTTATCAGTGGCTGGAGCAGTTCACGCCTAATCGCACCCACATTTGCCTGATTGAGCACGATACCGCCGATATCCTCGCCGATGAGTTGGTGGATAACGGTTATCACGTCCATCAGGTCACGCAGCACGACCTTTTGACCTGGTTCGCCAACGAACCGCCCGCCGAACCCGATGGTTCACCGGTGCGCGCGCTGCTGCGTTATCTGGAAAACGAGCAGCCATCCGAATACCAGTCACGCACGCCGCAGATTGAAGCCTTGATGGATCTGCTGGATGAGCTGGACGATCTCGAAGGTGTGGATGAAGTCGAAGATGAAGATAATCTGCCGGATGACGTGCTGCGCCTGATGAAGCAGAAGAAAATCAGCGCGCAAGACGCCGCCCAGCGTTTGCTGCCCGATGTGAATGAGCGCATTCGTGAGCATTTGATCAATTATCCCGAGCTGATGACGCCAGAATTGCTGCAGGATTTCTTCCCCGAGTTGATTGAAGCGCTGGATACGCCGAAGCATTGATGTTCGGGTAAGTGCGGCGTCTGACACGGTCGCCATAAATGGCGACCCTACGTTTGGGCATTGCCGTTTTTGTAGGGTCGCCATTTATGGCGACCTGGAATTCTGAGGACATTTCATGCTGGAATTGTTTAAAGCCATCGGGCTGGGATTGGTGGTGCTTTTGCCGCTCGCCAATCCGCTGACCACCGTGGCGCTGTTTCTCGGCCTGGCCGGTGAGATGAATTTCCAGGAACGTAATCGCCAGGCGATGCAGGCCTCGATCTACGTGTTCCTGATCATGATGGTGGCGTGGTACGCCGGCAGCGCAGTGCTGCACACCTTTGGTATCTCGATTCCCGGCCTGCGCATGGCGGGCGGATTGATTGTGGCGTTTATCGGTTTTCGCATGCTGTTTCCGGCAAAACCGGTCGGACATTCGGTCGAAGCCGAGCATAAGCAGGATGAGCTGGACGCGACCGACAGCAACCGTGAAAGCGTAAACATCGCGTTTGTGCCGCTGGCGATGCCGAGCACTGCGGGTCCGGGCACCATTGCGATGATCATCAGTTCCGCGTCGACGGTTAAATCGGGTGTGGATTTCCCGGCATGGGTGGTTGCCGTTGCGCCGGTGCTGATATTTCTGTCCGTGTCGGTGATTCTGTGGATTTCACTGCGCAGTTCGGGCGCCATCATGAAGCTGGTAGGTAAAGGCGGGATCGAAGCGATTTCACGTTTGATGGGCTTTTTGCTGGTATGTATGGGCGTGCAGTTTGTGATTAACGGCGTGTTAGAAGTGATTCACAATTATCATTGATATCAAGACATTAAAAAAAGGTCGCCATGAATGGCGACCCTACGGTTTTATTTCAACGTTTTACGTACTTCTGCTACCTGATCTTTCGTCACCGCTGGCGCATTGTTGCTCCAGCCCTGACGAATGAAGGTCGCCAGTTTAGCCACTTGATCATCATCCAGACGCTTAGCAAAACCTGGCATCGCCAGCGTTGATGGCGCCTTCTCGGTCGATGGCTGCTGCGCACCGGCCAGAATGGTGTGGATCAAACCGCTTGGATCTTTGGCATTGACGATCGTTGCCTGATCCAGCTCCGGGAAGATCCCCGGCGCGCCTTTACCGGTGACAAAGTGGCAAGCGCCGCAGTTGTCGATATACAGACGCTCACCTTCCGACAAGCCTTTCGCGGCAGTCAGTTTCGCTTCCGTCGCCTGCTGTTTCTTCACGTCATACGCCTGCAACGCCGGGTTGCCGCCAATGAACTTCAGGTAGGAGGCAATCGCTTTCAGGTCAGCATCGGTCATGTGCGAGCTCGAGTGCTCAATCACCGACTTCATCTCACCGCCCACCGCTGCTTTGTCGTTACGACCGGTTTGCAGATAATCAACGATCTCCTGCTCGCTCCAGCGCGGCAAACCACGCAGTGACGGCACATCCCAGTTATTCAGGCTGCCACCAGCAAGGAACTGATCGTCGCCGCTATCCAGCGCTTTCTCGTTCATGCCGAGGCCGCGTGGCGTATGGCAGCTGCCGCAGTGACCGAGGCTTTCCACGATGTAAGCCCCGCGATTGACCTCTTCAGACGCGCCGCCAATCGGCTGGAATGGCTTGTCAGAGGTGAACGCCCAGTTCCAGAAGCGCATGCCCCAACGCTGGCTGAACGGGAAGCTGAGATCGGTTTCCGGCGGCTGCTCGCTGCTCGGCTTCACGCCTTTCATGAAGTAGACGTACAGCGCGTGCATATCGGCGTCGGAGATTTTGGCGTAATCCGGATACGGCATCGCCGGATAGAGGCGCGACCCGTTCGGCAACACGCCTTTGCGCACCGCGTCCGAGAACTGCTGTTCGCTATAGTTGCCGATGCCGTGCTCTTTGTCCGGCGTGATGTTGGTGGAGTAAATGGTGCCGAGATTCGACTCAATCGCCAAACCACCGGCGTAATCCCCTTTACCAGAAACCGTATGGCACGCCATACAGTCGCCGAGACGCGACAGGTATTCACCCTGCTTGATCAATTGAGCTTCATCTTCCGCGTGTGCCTGCACTGCAAAGCTGCCCAGCAGCACGGCGTTGGCGATTAACAATGATTTTAATTTCATGCGCTTATGCCTGTACCAGTGGACCGGGATTTTTCAGATAATGTTCTTTAATCGCTTGTGCCGCCATCAAGGTGATCGCGCCGATGGTATCGGTCGGGTTCGCCTGGAAGTTTTGTGGGAAGGCGTTGCCACCCGGCACAAACACGTTATGAACATCCCAGCTCTGCAGGTACTTGTTCAGTGCAGAGGTTTTCGGGTTATCGCCCATCACCGCGCCGCCCACGTTGTGGGTCGAAACGTATTTGGTGAGGTCAAAGTCCGCGCCCATCGGCAGGAAGCTCATGCTCATGCTGTCTGGATTCAGCTCTTTGGCGATGTTGCCGACGATGCCTTTCAGGTGCTGTTGCAGCTTCAGTTCGTTCTCTTTCCAGTTGAAGGTCATACGCAGCAACGGCTGACCGCGATGGTCGGTGTAGTTTGGATCCAGATCCAGATAGATATCGCGGTACGACTGGCACGTGGTGGTGATGCTGATCTTCATGGAATGGTTGTACCACTCCTCCAGACCTTCCTTGTAACCCATGCCCCAGCTCGGTGTGCCTTTCGGCAACGCAGCGGCCATTGGCGTACCGGTGGCCTGCGAACTGTGGATCTTAGCGCCGCCCAGGAAGCCAAGGCCCGGACCGTCGAAGTTGCCTGGTGAGATGTCGTTGAACATCTGGCCGGTGGCGCCTGCGGTGGCGTAAGAGTTGAAGTTTTTGTCTTTGAAGAACAGAGTTGCGCCGCCGTTCGACAAGAACGCGTAGTTACGCCCTACCACACCTTCTTCGGTGATCGGGTTATATGGTTTGCCGATACCGGACAGCAGCATCAGACGCACGTTGTAGAGCTGGAAGCTGGAGAGCACCACGATCTTCGCTGGCTGGAACACTTCGTTGCCGTCCACATCGTAGTAAATCACGCCTTTGGCAGTTTTCTGGTCGTCGTGCAGCACCACTTTCACCACTTCGGCGTGCACTTCGTAAGAGAAGTTCGGCATGCGCTTCAGCGCATCCATCACCGCAGTTTGTGGAGAGGCTTTTGAGTAGTTGAGGCACGGATATTTCGAGCAGTAGCCGCAGTAGTTGCACGGCGCGATCTGGTTGCCGTACGGGTTTTTCCACGCGCGCGATACGCAGGCAGAAGGGTTCGGGAACGGATGATAGCCGAGCTTGGTGGCCGCCTCTTTGAACATTACGTTGTTCAGCGTGTCTTCCAGCGCAGGCAACGGATAAGGTTCAGAGCGTGGGCCTTCGAACGGATCGCCGCCTGGCAGAATCTGACCGCGCAGGTTGCCGGTATTACCCGATTGACCGCAGATCAGCTCAAACTTGTAGTAATACGGCTCGATCTCTTCCCAGGTGAACGGGAAGTCCATCACGCGCATATCTTCCTGCAGGATGCCCGGCTTGTAGGCCTCATCGACGTAGGTTTTCAGCTTGATATCGGTTGGTGTTGGACGAATCAGTACCGCCGTCCAGTGCATGCCCGCACCGCCCACGCCGGTACCCGGCGCAAACGCGCCCCATTTACGGGTGGGTAACGCCGTCTGGTTGCTGTTGTAACGCACGGTAACCGCCACTTCTTTCGGCGTAGCGAACACTTTGTTACGCACGTTGTAGGCGTATTCATCGGCCGGTTTCGGGTAAGCGAAATCCGGGTAATCACGCTCGCCGCCGCGCTCTAATGCGCGCACTTCGAGTCCCGCCATCGCCAGTTCGATACTCATCAACAAGCCGGCCCAGCCGAGGCCGCAAACGACGACGTCGACTTCTTTCTTTGTAATCTGTGCCATGTTAATCCTGTCTCACATACCAAAAACGGGGGTGTGCTTACGCGCTTTCACCCAAGAGGCTGACCGGTCCCAGCGGGTACGGCACGTTGTGCTGCTTCACCCATTCGGTAAAGCTGGCGCGTGCGCCCGGGAAGCCGATGGCAATCCAGGCTTTCATGCCTTTGTTGCCGCCGTACATCGGGTCAGCGAGGTAGCCGTGTTTGGTATCTGCAAGCAGTTGGCCGAAGAACTGCGAGGCTTTCAGGTTCTCTTCGCCCAGCGCGGCGAAGTCGATACCGTCGTTTTTGTTCACTTTGGTGAGGACGGCATCTTTCTCTTCCAGTGACAGCTCATGGAACGGTTTCTGGAAGTTGCTTTGCGTCCATTGATTCACCAGCTTGATACCGGTTTGGTACATCTGCTGTGGCGTGAACGGAATTTGATAACCCATGGTGGCAGGCGCATGCACGTTGAAAGGACCTTGCATGTAGATTTCTGCCCCGAACTCCGGGCTGTGCAACTGCTGATCGATAAAGATCGGTACGTTGGTTTCCAGTGCACCTGGCGCTTTACCTTTGCCGCCGGCTGGAATCAAGCGATCGGCTGCGGCCAGAATAAATTGCCACTCATCGGCACTGAAAAAGATCGGTTTATAGTCGGCGAGCTCAGGTGCTGCCATTTCCGCAGCTTGCGCCGCAGTCAATCCCTTAAATACCAGGTCACTTAATGGCAAAGCCAGAAGCGACCCAAGTAAAAACTTACGTCTGGTGGTCGGTTTATTTAGAAGCATGGCGCGACGACTCTCACTTGCTAAGAAAGATAATTATTTTTGTTAATAGCTTTATAAATCGGTAAATAACCTGGCAATCTTAGGGATATAGGTATTTCTGAATGTAAAAATTCAATTAAGGATGTGTTTTGATGAAATTCAATCATCATGTTGAATTTAGGTTAAGGCTTGGTAAAAGGCTTTCGAGGCGAAAAACACGGTTTTAACCGTACATTTGATGGGATATTGGCACTAATCAGTGGGCATTTGACCAGGTATTATCGCGCAAAGAAATAATCGCAGAAATGAATCAATGAAAAAAAATCATACTTCCATACCAGAGAATCATTCTCGTTTATAACATCTTATTTACTTTATTGACCAGCAGATGAACGATCTATTTCGTGGAAATGACAAGTCGCGCACAAAATAAACGTAATAATACCTCAAGGTAATCAATTGTTATTTTCCGGCACAGCTCAGAACAAACCGGCATTTTGCCAACGCGACGGCAGAGATAGAGTGAATTTATCTATCACTCAGGACAATAATAATGCGCTCACTGATTTTGCTCGTCGCTTTATGGGGCAGCAGCTTTGCACTGCACGCCGCCACACCGAAAGATACCCTTGTCGTCGCCGTCCCGCTCGACGGCATTATTAGCTTCGATCCCGCTGAAAGCTTCGAAACCGTCAGTAACAGCGTACAGCGCAACATCTATCAAACGTTAGTGGAGGCGGATCGTAATGATCCACAAAAACTGGCACCGCTGCTGGCCACCCGTTGGCAACAAGGCAGCACGCCGCACAGCTTAGTGTTCAACATCCAACCCGATGCACACTTCTCCAGCGGCAATCCGGTGACGGCGCAGGATGTGATCTTCTCACTGACGCGCGCGGTGCAGCTCAACAAAGCGCCCTCTTTCATCCTCGCCGAATTTGGCTGGACCAATGAAAACATCGCCAGCCAGTTCAACGTGCTGAATGACCATCAGCTGGAGATTCAGTGGCCAGCGCAGATTGGTCAAAACCTGGCGCTGCGTCTGCTGACCGCGCCGGTTGCCTCGGTGGTAGATAGCAAAACCGTGCAGCAACACGTCGCCAATAACGATCTCGGCAACGGCTGGCTGCATACCCATTCCGCCGGCAGCGGCGCCTTTACCATTCAGCAATATGTACCGCAGCAGGCGCTGGTGCTGAGCGCCAACCAACAAGCTAATCCGCAGCCGAAGCTGAAACGCATTCTGCTGAAAGGCGTGGCGGATGCCGGTGCGCGTCGTCTGCTGATTCAGCAAGGCGATGTCGATGTGGCGTACCAGCTCGGCCCGGACCAGATTGATGCGCTGAAGAGTGACAAGAACCTGCACATTGAAGCCTTCCCATCCAGCCTGGTTTACTACCTCGGTTTTAATACCAAAGACAAAGCGCAACCGGCATTAGGCAATCCGGCGCTGTGGCAAGCCGCGCGCTGGCTGGTGGATTACAATGCCATCTCGAAGGATTTGCTGAAAGGTCAGTATCGCATTCATCAGAGCTTCCTGCCGCAGGGTTTTGACGGCGCGCTGGACGATCAACCGTTCCACTACGATGTGGCGAAAGCCAAAGAGATTTTAGCCAAAGGCGGCATCAAGCCGGGCACCAAGTTTGCGCTGACGGTGATCAATCAGCCGCCTTACATTGACGTAGCGCAAGCGCTGCAGGCCAGCTTTGCCAAAGCGGACGTACAGATTGAGCTGCAGCCGGTGGCGGAATCCGAGCTGTGGAGCAAAATGCGTGGTCGCGATTTCCAGTCGATCTTCATCTATTGGGGCGCGGACTATGTCGATCCGAACACCAACGCCAGCGCCTTTGCGTATAACGTGCCGGGCGGTTCCAAAACCCTGGCGTGGCGCGTCGGCTGGGATATTCCGGATCTGAGTGCGAAAACCCGCGCAGCGGCCGGTGAAAGCGATGCGGTTAAGCGCCGTGCGCTCTATACCGATTTGCAGAAAACCGTGCAGCAGAACTCGCCGTTCGTGGTGACGCTGCAAGGCGCGCAGCAGGTGGCGGTGCGCAATAACGTGAATCATGTGCAGCAAGGGATTGGCGTGAGTTTGCTGTTTTTTGATACAGTGCAGAAGTAATCTCATTTCAGCGTTATTGTTCGGTGCGCATAAATGCGCACCCTACAAAACCGTAGGGTCGCCATTCATGGTGACCGTCATGAACCTCGACTGACAAACATTACGCGATACAGCGCGCCGCTTGCTATCCTTTCTGGCATAACCTATTGCCTGAGAGCGAAAAAATCATGACCACTCCGTTACTGATTGCCCAAACGCCTGACGTTCAACTGCATCTTCTCTCCAACATGGCTAACCGCCACGGTTTGATCACTGGCGCCACCGGCACCGGCAAAACCGTCACGCTGCAAAAGCTGGCGGAATCCTTCTCCGATATCGGCGTGCCGGTGTTTATGGCCGATGTGAAAGGCGATCTCACCGGCATTTCCGCTGCGGGTGAAGGTTCAGAGAAGCTGCTGGCGCGTCTGGCGAAGATTGGCGTCACCGACTGGCAGGCGCAGAAAAATCCGGTGATGGTGTGGGATATTTTTGGTCAGCAAGGCCATCCAGTGCGCGCCACGGTATCCGATCTCGGCCCGCTGCTGCTGGCGCGTCTGCTCAACCTCAACGAGGTGCAATCCGGCGTACTGCAAATCATCTTCCGCATCGCCGACGATCAGGGCTTGTTGCTGCTGGATTTCAAAGATCTGCGCGCCATGACGCAGTACATCGGCGACAACGCCAAGGCCTTCCAGACGCAATACGGCAATATCAATAGCGCGTCCGTTGGGGCGATTCAGCGCGGATTGCTGGCGCTGGAGCAGCAAGGCGCCGAGCACTTCTTTGGCGAGCCGATGCTGGATATCCGCGACTGGATGCGCTGCGACAGCAACGGCAAAGGCTTTATCAACATCCTCTCGGCGGAAAAGCTCTATCAAATGCCGAAACTCTACGCCACCAGCCTGCTGTGGCTGCTGGCCGAACTGTATGAGCACTTGCCCGAAGCTGGCGATCTCGATAAGCCGAAAATGGTGTTCTTCTTCGACGAAGCGCATCTGCTGTTTGCCGATGCGCCGCCGGTGCTTCTGGAGAAAGTTGAGCAGGTGATTCGCCTGATCCGCTCGAAAGGCGTTGGCGTCTATTTCGTGACGCAAAATCCCGCCGATATTCCCGACAATGTGCTGGGCCAGCTTGGTAACCGCGTGCAGCACGCGCTGCGCGCCTTTACGCCGAAAGATCAGAAAGCGGTAAAAAGCGCCGCCGAAACCATGCGCGCCAATCCGGCGTTTGATACCGTCGAGGCGATTCAGGCGCTCGGCACCGGCGAAGCGCTGATCTCCTTCCTCGATGAAAAAGGCAGTCCATCGATGGTGCAGCGGGCGATGGTAATTGCGCCCGGCTCGCGCATGGGGCCGGTAAGCCAGGATGAACGTAACGGCCTGATTAACAACTCACCGCTGTACGGTAAATACGACACGGAAGTGGATCGCGAATCGGCATTCGAAATGCTGCAAAAAGGCGTGCAGGCCACCACACAGCAAGCCAATGCACCGGAAGCCAAAGGCAACAATGTTGCCGTTGATGACGGCATTCTCGGCGGCCTGAAGGACATCTTGTTCGGCAGCACCGGCCCGCGCGGCGGCAAGCGTGACGGCGTGGTGCAGAGCGTGGCGAAAAGTGCCGCGCGCCAGGTCACCAATCAGATCATTCGTGGTGTACTTGGAAGCCTTCTTGGCGGACGTCGCCGCTAATACCCGTCATACTTCAAGCCGCAGGTGCGTTGGCTGCATGTCTTCCTGCAACTCGAATTATTTAGGGTATTTAAGGAGCTATGGATAAATTTCAACAACTCAAACGCAGCAAACGTCTGGCGCTGTCGCTGCTGCTGATTGCGGCAGCGACTTTTGTGGTAACGCTGTTTTTGCCCCCCAACTTTTGGGTACTCGGGCTGAAGGCGATTGCCGAAGCGGCGATGGTCGGCGCATTAGCCGACTGGTTCGCCGTGGTGGCGTTGTTCCGCCGCGTGCCGGTGCCGTTTATCTCTCGTCATACGGCGATTATTCCGCGCAACAAAGATCGCATTGGCGAAAATCTGGGTCGCTTCGTGCAGGAGAAATTCCTCGATACCGATTCGCTGCTGGCGCTGATTCGCCGCCACGATCCATCGCAGATGCTGGCGCAGTGGCTGAACACGCCGGGCAACGCCGATCGCATTGGTCGCCATCTGTTGCAAGTGATGCGCGGTTTTCTCGATCTCACCGATGATCAACGCATTCAGCGTTTTCTGCGCCGTGCAGTGCATCGCGCGTTGGATAAGGTCGATCTCACCCAATCCAGCGCGCTGCTGCTGGATAGCCTGACGAAAAATAATCGCCATCAGGAGCTGCTGGATGCGGCGGTACAACAGCTGCTGCGCCTGCTGCACAAGCCCGGTACGCGCGAGTTTATCGCCGCGCAGATTGTGCGCTGGCTGAAGCGCGAGCATCCAATTAAAGCCAAAATGTTGCCGACCGAATGGCTTGGCGAGCACAGCGCCGACTTGGTGGCGAATGCGGTGGATTCGATACTTGATCAGGTCGCACTCGATCAGGGGCATGAGTTACGTCTCGGCTTTGACCGCGCGGTGCAGCGCCTGATTGAGCGACTGAAAAGCGATCCTGAGATGGCGGAACGCGCCGAAACCATCAAAAGTTGGCTGAAGGAAGATGAGTCGTTCAATCGCTACATTGGCGAGCTGTGGCAGGATTTACGTGGCTGGCTGAAAGACGATCTGAACAGCGAGGATTCGCAGGTGCAGGAGCGCGTCAGGCTGGCTGCGCTGTGGCTGGGCGAAACTCTGGCGGCCGACGAAGCGCTGCGCGCTTCCATGAATCAGCATCTGGAAGACGCTGCACGTAGCGTGGCACCGGAGTTTGCTGCCTTCCTGACGCGCCACATTAGCGATACGGTGAAAAGCTGGGACGCGCGCGATATGTCACAGCAAATTGAGCTGAATATTGGCCGCGACCTGCAGTTTATCCGCATTAACGGCACGCTAGTTGGCGGGACAATTGGGCTGATTTTGTATTTTTTGTCGCAGGTGCCGGGATGGATCGAGCGTATTCATTAAAAAGGTCGCCATAAATGGCGACCCTACAAGGCTTATCGGCGTTTCATCAGCAGGAACAAGCTGATGGCGAAGAACGCGCCGCTCGGCAAAATCGCACCCAGAATCGGCGGCAAACCGTAGACCAGACTCAGCGGACCAAAGATCTGGTCCAGCACGTAGAACAGGAAGCCAAAGCTAATCCCCGTCACCACGCGCACGCCCATTGATACGCTACGCAGCGGACCAAAGATAAACGACAGCGCCATCAACATCATCACCGCCACCGACAGCGGCTGGAAGATTTTGCTCCACATATTGAGCTGGTAGCGTCCTGAAACCTGGCCGCTCTGCTTGAGGTATTTGCTGTAGTTATACAGGCCGGTGATCGACAGCGCGTCCGGATCCAGCGCCACCACGCCGAGCTTATCCGGCGTCAGGTTGGTTTTCCATTCACCGCTCAGGGTTTGCGAGCCGGTAATCTGTTTGGCGTCTTGCAGATCCGATTCATCGACCTGCGACAGCGCCCACAGCTTTTTATCCGCATTCCAGGTAGCACTCGCCGCATAGCGAACACTCAGTAAACGGCGCTGATCGCTGAACTTGTAGATGCTGACGCCATCAATTTCGTTATCACCTTTGATGCGCTCGATGTAGATGAAGTCGTTGCCGTCCTTCGCCCACAGACCGTTTTGCGTCGAGACCAGCGAACCGCCGTACAGCTGCTGCGCACGGTAGTTACGCGCCATCTGTTCGCCCTGCGGCGCAACAAATTCGCCCACCGCCATGGTTAACAGCACCAGCGGAATCGCCGTTTTCATCACCGCCAGCGCCACCTGCATGCGGGTGAAGCCCGATGCCTGCATCACCACCAGTTCGCTACGCTGCGCCAGCGTGCCCAAACCCAGCAATGCGCCCAGCAGCGCCGCCATCGGGAAAAAGATTTCGATATCTTTCGGCACGCTGAGCAGCGTGTAGTAACCGGCGTCCAGCGCGGTATATGCGCCCTGCCCGGTTTTACGCAGCTGATCGACGAACTTAATAATGCCCGACAGCGACACCAGCATGAACAGCGTCAGCATGATGGTGTTGAAGATGGTTTTGCCGATATAACGGTCAAGAACCTTAAACATCAGACCGATCCTCCACGGCTAAAGCGCGCACGGATGCGACGCATCGGCACGGTATCCCACAGGTTCAGCAGCACCGCCAGCGCCAGATAGGAGAAGTTCACCACCCACATCCAGATAGCCGGATCGAAGCGGCCTTTCGCGGCGTTGGAACGCAGGGAACTCTGCAGCAAGAAGAAGATCAGGTACAGCAGCATGGCAGGCAGCATCGACAGTACGCGGCCCTGACGCGGGTTCACCACGCTGAGCGGCACCACCATCAACGCCATAATCAGCACCGCGAACACCAGCGTTAAGCGCCAGTGCAGCTCAGCCTGGAACTGCGGGGTTTTGTTCTGGAACAGCGTACTGATATCCGCCTGATCGGCATCGTTCGGATCGAGCGTGGCTTCTTTGTAGCCCACCAGCGCCTGATAGTTCACAAAGTCGGTAATGCGGAAGTCACGCAGCATCGCCGTACCTTCAAAACGCGTGCCTTTATCCAGTGTCACCACTTGCGAGCCATCTTTGTGCTGCTCCATGTGACCGCTGTCAGCCAGCACCACCGATGGACGTGCATTGCCTTTCGGACGCAGCTGCGCCAGGAACACGTTCCCGAAATGGTTGCCCTTCACATCTTCAACAAACAGCACCGCATTACCGTCGCTGGAGGTCTGGAACTGTCCAGCCGCCAGCGCCGCCGCGCCTGGGTTGGCTTTGGCGTTTTGCGTCACTTCCTGCTGATAACGTGAGGACCATGGCCCTAACCAAATGACGTTGACCGCCGCCACAATCGATGTGAACAGCATCAGGATCATCGCAGCTTTAATCAGCACACTTTTCCCCAGGCCGCAGGCATGCATCACCGTGATTTCACTTTCGGTGTACAGCCGCCCAAGGGTCATTAAAATCGCCAGAAACAGGCTTAGGGGCAGGATAAGTTGTGCCATTTCAGGCACGCCAAGTCCTAACAATGTCAGAACTAAGTTTGTTGGAATTTCGCCATCCACCGCAGCTCCCAAAATCCGCACTAACTTCTGGCAAAAGAAGATAAGTAGCAGGATGAAGAGGATAGCCAGCTGGCTTTTGAGCGTTTCCCGAACCAGATATCTAATGATGATCACGCTTAGTACGCCTGTGATAACTTGTCTTTTTGCAGGAAAATCGCTAGTTTCAACGCTTATCAGCCATTTTTCTTCATCAATGGCCGTCATCGTAGCTAAAATAGTATGACGAACGCGTTAGCGTGGTGAAAAAACAACATACTTGTCACCACAACTCATTATGACTACCGGCGTTGAATTGTCATGGCGTCGTAACGAATTAATGAGTTACGAGCGCGCTACATTCTAACGACAGCTTAGGCCGTTGTCTTTAAGATTCAGGAGAGTGCATGGAGTTCAGTGTAAAAAGCGGTAGCCCGGAAAAACAGCGTAGCGCCTGCATTGTTGTTGGCGTTTTCGAACCGCGCCGTTTGTCACCCATTGCTGAGCAGCTGGATAAAATCAGCGATGGCTACATCAGCGCCCTGCTGCGCCGCGGTGAACTGGAAGGAAAAGTGGGCCAAACGCTGCTGCTGCACCATGTGCCAAATATCCTCTCCGAACGCATCCTGTTGATCGGCTGCGGTAAAGAGCGCGAGCTGGATGAGCGCCAGTACAAGCAGGTGATTCAGAAGACAATCAATACCTTGAATGACACCGGCTCGATGGAAGCGGTGTGCTTCCTGACTGAACTGCACGTCAAAGGTCGCAATACCTACTGGAAAGTGCGTCAGGCGGTCGAAACCTCGAAAGAAGCGCTCTACAACTTTGATCAACTGAAAAGCAACAAAGTTGAGCCGCGCCGTCCGCTGCGTAAGCTGGTGTTCAACGTGCCGACCCGCCGTGAACTCACCAGCGGTGAACGTGCTATTCAACACGGTTTAGCTGTGGCTGCCGGTGTGAAAGCCGCAAAAGACCTCAGCAATATGCCGCCAAATATTTGTAATGCTGCGTATCTGGCGTCGCAGGCGCGTCAGCTGGCGGATGCGTACAGCAAAAATGTAACAACCCGCGTCATCGGCGAACAGCAGATGAAAGAGTTGGGTATGAACGCCTATCTGGCGGTCGGTGCTGGTTCCCACAATGAATCGCTGATGTCGGTGATTGAGTACAAAGGCAATAACGATCCGGAAGCGCGCCCAATTGTGCTGGTCGGCAAAGGGTTGACCTTTGATTCCGGCGGTATCTCGATCAAACCCGCCGAAGCGATGGATGAGATGAAGTACGACATGTGCGGCGCGGCGTCGGTGTACGGCGTGATGCGCATGGTGGCGGAACTCAATCTGCCGCTGAACGTGGTGGGCGTGCTGGTGGGCTGTGAAAACATGCCTGATGGCAAATCAATGCGTCCCGGTGACGTGTTAACCACCATGTCGGGCCAAACCGTTGAAGTGCTGAATACCGATGCCGAAGGCCGTCTGGTGCTGTGCGATGCGCTGACCTACGTTGAACGCTTCGAGCCAGAAGTGGTGATTGACGTCGCC
>NZ_DAMBSA010000017.1:0-9280 GCF_032054795.1 Pantoea sp. CTOTU49201 | reverse complement strand
GTCGCCACGCTGACCGGCGCTTGCGTGATTGCGCTGGGTCATCATGTCAGCGGTTTGATGTCGAACCACAATCCACTGGCGCACGAGCTGATCAGCGCGTCAGAGCAGTCCGGCGACCGCGCCTGGCGCCTGCCGATGGCGGATGAGTATCAGGAGCAGCTGGAATCCAACTTTGCTGATATGGCGAACATTGGCGGCCGTCCTGGCGGTGCGATTACTGCGGCCTGCTTCCTCGCGCGCTTTGCACGTAAGTTTAACTGGGCGCACCTGGATATCGCCGGTACCGCATGGCGTTCCGGTAAAGCCAAAGGCGCAACCGGTCGTCCGGTACCGCTGCTGTCGCAGTTCCTGCTGAATCGCGCAGGATTGAACGGCGACGATTAAGTTGTCGCAATGCGGTCATTGAAACGGTGCGCATGAATGCGCACCTTACTCCGTAAGGTCGCCATTTATGGCGACCTTATTGTTGGACGCACGAAACCCGATGACGCACAATGCGCCCCACTGTCATTTATGGAAATGAGTCCGCCATGAAAAACGCCACTTTCTATGTGATGGAGTCTGAGAGCGCCAGCGACGGCCTAACCGCCATCGAAGCATTGGTGTGCTCTCTTGCCGAAACACGCTGGCGTGACGGCAAACGCATCCTGATTGCCTGCGAAAACGAAGAACAAGCCAATCGGCTGGATGAAGCGCTCTGGCAGCTCCCGGCCAACGCCTTTGTACCGCACAACCTGGCCGGAGAAGGCCCGCGCTACGGTGCACCGGTTGAGCTGGCCTGGCCGCAGCGTCGCGGCAGTTCACCGCGCGATCTGCTGATCAGCCTTCTGCCACAGTTCGCAGATTTTGCTACTGGTTTCCATGAAGTGATAGACTTCGTTCCTTATGAAGAATCCCTAAAACAACTGGCGCGCGATCGCTACAAAGCCTATCGCAGCGTTGGTTTCCAATTGAATACGGCGACGCCACCCTCGCCGCAAACGACAGTGTAGAAATGGAAAAGACATATAACCCGCAAGATATCGAGCAGCCGCTCTACGAGCACTGGGAACAGCAGGGCTACTTTAAACCGAATGGCGATACCAGCCAGGAAAGCTTTTGCATCATGATCCCGCCGCCGAACGTCACCGGCAGCTTGCATATGGGTCACGCTTTCCAGCAGACCATCATGGATACCATGATTCGCTACCAGCGCATGCAGGGTAAAAATACCTTGTGGCAGGCCGGTACCGATCACGCCGGTATCGCCACGCAGATGGTGGTAGAACGCAAAATCGCCGCTGAAGAGGGCAAAACGCGCCAGGATTATGGCCGCGATGCGTTCATCGACAAAATCTGGCAGTGGAAAGCGGAATCTGGCGGCACCATTACGCGCCAGATGCGTCGTCTCGGCAACTCGGTTGACTGGGAGCGTGAGCGCTTCACCATGGATGACGGTCTGTCCAATGCGGTGCGCGAAGTGTTTGTCCGCCTGTACAAAGAGAACCTGATTTACCGTGGCAAGCGCCTGGTGAACTGGGATCCAAAACTGCGTACTGCCATCTCCGATCTGGAAGTGGAAAACCGCGAGAGCAAAGGCTCGATGTGGCATATCCGCTATCCGCTGGCTGACGGCGTTAAAACCGCTGAAGGCAAAGATTATCTGGTGGTGGCTACCACACGTCCGGAAACCCTGCTCGGCGATACCGGCGTAGCAGTTAACCCGGAAGATCCACGCTATAAAGATCTGATCGGCAAAGAGCTGATCCTGCCGCTGGTGAACCGTCGTATTCCGATCGTTGGCGATGAACACGCTGACATGGAAAAAGGCACCGGCTGCGTGAAGATCACGCCTGCGCATGACTTCAACGACTACGAAGTGGGTCGTCGTCATAAGCTGCCAATGATCAACATTCTGACCTTTGATGGCGATATCCGCGAGCGCGCGGAAGTGTTCGACACCAATGGCGAAGTCAGCGACGAGTGCGCAGACGACATCCCGGCACAGTTCCAGAAGATGGAGCGTTTCGCCGCGCGTAAAGCGATTGTTGCTGCCGTTGATGAGATCGGCCTGCTGGAAGAGATTAAACCGCACGACCTGACCGTACCTTACGGCGATCGCGGCGGCGTGGTGATCGAGCCAATGCTGACCGACCAATGGTATGTGCGCACCGCACCGCTGGCGAAAGTCGCGGTTGAAGCGGTAGAAAACGGCGACATCCAGTTTGTGCCGAAGCAGTACGAAAACATGTACTTCTCATGGATGCGCGACATTCAGGATTGGTGTATTTCACGTCAGCTGTGGTGGGGACATCGCATCCCAGCATGGTACGACAACGACGGCAACGTCTACGTTGGCCGCACCGAAGACGAAGTGCGTCAGGAAAACAATCTGGCCGCCGACGTGGCGCTGCGCCAGGACGACGACGTGCTGGATACCTGGTTCTCGTCCGGTCTATGGACCTTCTCGACGCTGGGCTGGCCAGAGAACACCGAAGCGCTGCGTACCTTCCATCCAACCAGCGTGTTGGTGAGCGGCTTCGACATCATCTTCTTCTGGATTGCGCGCATGATCATGCTGACCATGCACTTCATCAAAGATGAAAACGGCAAGCCGCAGGTGCCGTTCAAAACCGTTTATATGACCGGTTTGATCCGTGATGAAGAAGGCCAGAAGATGTCCAAGTCGAAAGGCAACGTCATCGATCCACTGGATATGATTGACGGCATTTCGCTGGAAGATCTGCTGGAGAAACGTACCGGCAACATGATGCAGCCGCAGCTGGCTGAGAAGATCCGCAAACGTACCGAGAAGCAGTTCCCGGACGGCATCGTGCCTTCAGGTACCGATGCGCTGCGCTTTACCCTCGCCGCGCTGGCGTCTACCGGTCGTGATATCAACTGGGATATGAAGCGCCTCGAAGGTTATCGCAACTTCTGTAACAAGCTGTGGAACGCCAGCCGCTTCGTGCTGATGAACACCGAAGAGCAGGATTGCGGCCAGAACGGCGGCGAAATGAAGCTGTCGCTGGCGGATCGCTGGATTCTGAGCGAGTTCAACCGCAGCGTGAAAGCCTATCGCGAAGCGCTGGATAGCTATCGCTTTGATATCGCGGCCAACATTCTGTACGACTTCACCTGGAACCAGTTCTGTGACTGGTATCTGGAGCTGACCAAGCCGGTGATGACCAGCGGTAGCGAAGCGGAACTGCGCGGTACGCGTAATACGCTGGTTACCGTGCTGGAAGCGCTGCTGCGTCTGGCGCATCCAATCATTCCTTACATCACCGAAACCATCTGGCAGCGTGTGAAAGGCCTGAAAAACATCGACCACGATACCATCATGCTGCAGCCGTTCCCGCAGTATGACGCGGCGAAAGAGGATGCCGAGGCGCAAGCCGATATCGAGTGGATGAAGCAGGCGATCGTCGCGGTACGTAATATACGTGCTGAGATGAACATCGCACCAAGCAAGCCGCTCGACGTGCTGCTGCGTGACTGCTCTGCCGCCGCTCAGCGTCGCGTAGAAGAGAACCGCACCTTCCTGTCGCGTCTGGCGCGCCTGGAAAGCCTGACCATTCTGCCTGCGGGCGAGAAAGGTCCGGTTTCGGTCACCAAGATTGTTGAAGGCGCTGAGTTGCTGATCCCGATGGCGGATCTGGTCAACAAAGAAGCCGAGCTGGAGCGTCTGGCGAAAGAGCTGGTGAAACTTGATGTCGAAATCGAGAAGATCCA
The DNA here is from genome assembly GCF_032054795.1 of Pantoea sp. CTOTU49201. NCBI lineage: Bacteria > Pseudomonadati > Pseudomonadota > Gammaproteobacteria > Enterobacterales > Erwiniaceae > Pantoea > Pantoea sp. CTOTU49201. The sequence continues at coordinate 5,566 of NZ_DAMBSA010000017.1, read as the reverse complement.
GACCAAGCTGGCGAACGAAGGCTTTGTCTCACGTGCGCCGGAAGCGGTTGTAGCGAAAGAGCGTGAGCGCGTGGCTGAGCTTGAGCAATCAAAAGCAAAACTGTTTGAACAGCAGGGCGTGATTGCGGCATTGTAAGCGCTTCAGTCCAACTGCTTAATCGAAGCCGGGCACTGCCCGGCTTTTTTATACCGGAAGATAATGATGACCACCGACGCCTCCATCAATTTAAAGGTGCGCCCCATTACTGCAGCCGATAACTCGCTGATCGCGCAAGTGATCCGTGATGTGTCAGCTGAATTTGGCCTGACGGCGGACAAAGGCTACACCGTGTCCGATCCTCATCTCGATCGCCTGTTCGAACTCTACAGCGAAGCCAATAGCGCCTACTGGATTGTGGAACATGATGGTGTGGTGGTGGGCGGCGGCGGCGTTGCTCCGCTGGCCTGCAGCGCGCCGGATATCTGCGAGCTGCAGAAGATGTATTTCCTGCCGCAGGTGCGCGGCTTAGGGTTGGCGCGCGATCTGGCGCTGCGCGCCATGGAATTTGCCCGTCAACGGGGTTTTCAGCGCTGCTATCTGGAGACGACTGGTAGTTTGACGCGTGCGATTAAGTTGTATGAGTCGTTGGGGTTTGAGCTGATTGATAGCGCGATGGGTTGTACCGGGCATGTGGATTGTGAAGTGCGGATGTTGAAGGTGTTGTGATGATTGAGGTCGCCATGAATGGCGACCCTACGGTTATAGCCGGTTTTTTGTAGGGTGCGCATTCATGCGCACCAAATTGCCGGCACACCACTATGAAAGCGTAGCTCGCCATCCGGTTCGCTGATTAAGCGCGCTTCTGTTTCACCAAACACCTGCACGCGCGGGGCAATGTCCTTCGGCGAAATCTGCTGCGCCAGCTTCAGGTAATCCTGATAGTGACGCGCTTCTGAGCGCAGCAGCGAAATATAGAACTTCTCCAGTTGCTCATCCAGATACGGCGCCAGGCTGGCGAAACGCTCGCAGGAACGCGCTTCGATATAGGCGCCGCAAATCAGCTTATCCACCAGCGCTTCCGGCTCATAAGTGCGAATTTCGCGAATCAGCCCTTTGGCATAGCGGCTGGCGGTGATTTTGCGATACGGCAAACCGCGCGACTGCATGATTTCCCACACCTGATAGAAGTGATGCAGCTCCTCTTTCACCAGTAGCACCATCATCTCCACCAAATCGTCAGCCCATGGCAGTTCGTTGCGCACGATAATGCTTTTGGTCAGATTCTTGTGGGCATTGATGAAGTTACTGTCCTGCTCGTCGCGGTAGATAAAATCTTCATACGGCTTGAGCCACGCCAGAATGGCATCACCACTCGGCTTATCCGCCACGTATTTACGGATGATAAACACCGCGGTTTGCGCGGCCTTCAATTCGCAAACCATGTGATCGGTGAGCAGTAACGTCAGATTTTCCGGCTTGCGCGCTTCATCAATCCACGCTTGTGGCGTGCGGCAATGCAGGAATTGATAGATCGGTTCTAATAGCGGAGCGTAATTCATGGGCAGTCTTTTGTCTTACGGGGAAACGTTTCAGGGCGGCGAGCGCCGCCCATTAATGCTTAGTGACGCACACCGTTGTCTTCTTCGTCGTCGATGAACTCGCCATCGTCGTCTTCATCTTCGGCATCAGGATCTTCAAAGTAGGTGCCCCAACCGTCGTAATCGACGTTGTAGCTGCCCGCCAGATTCACCAGCTGCTCAACCTGCGCATCAATCAACTCAGGCTTCAACGCGCCTTCGCTCAGGATATCCACACACATCACGGTGGTGCCGTCTTCCAGCTCCAGCTCTTCTGGCTCGCTCACTTCGTAGCCCAGTTTGAAGGCATCAACCGCGACCTTCTCCAGCGAGTCAAAGTTGTTGCAGGAGAGATGATGCTCAATAGTGTAAAGCGCATCTGGATCGCTGCCGTCTTCCAGCAACTCTTCAATGATCAGTCGCGTCTCTTCGCGCTGTTCTTCCAGCAATGCTTCATATGCCATGGGTGTGTCCTCAAATATTCGGCTGAATACAATTATTTTCCCACACTGCCTCGCGCGCCACTACACAAAACAACAAGTTTCTTAACGCCGGGGTTGAAAATGCATATTCATACGGTTAAATTGAATTTTAATTCATTTTAAAGTGAGTATTCGGAGCGCTGTATGAGTCAGCTACATCAAAGACATTTCCTGAGATTGCTGGATTTCACCCCAGCCGAAATCGATTCTCTGCTGAGTCTGGCAGGTGAATTAAAACACGCAAAGAAAAATGCCAGCGAAACGCAGTACCTGAAAGGCAAAAACATCGCGCTCATCTTCGAAAAAGACTCGACTCGTACCCGATGCTCTTTCGAAGTTGCCGCTTACGATCAGGGCGCTAACGTTACCTATCTCGGCCCAAGCGGCAGCCAAATCGGCCATAAAGAGTCGATGAAAGACACCGCGCGCGTGCTGGGACGCATGTATGACGGTATTCAATATCGCGGCTACGGCCAGGAACTGGTGGAAACCTTAGCGGAATTCGCTGGCGTGCCGGTGTGGAACGGCCTGACGACTGAATTCCACCCCACGCAGCTGCTGGCCGATCTGCTGACGATGCAGGAACATCTGCCGGGCAAAGCGCTGAATGAAATGACGCTGGTTTACGTCGGTGATGCGCGCAACAACATGGGTAACAGCATGCTTGAAGCCGCTGCGCTGGTCGGCCTCGATCTGCGTCTGGTCGCGCCAAAAGGCTGCTGGCCGGAAGCGGAACTGGTGGATCAATGCCGCGTGGCCGCGCAGCAAACCGGCGGTAAAATCACCCTGACCGAAGATATCGCCGAAGGCGTGCAAGGTGCCGACTTCATCTACACTGATGTGTGGGTGTCGATGGGCGAAGCCAAATCGGTGTGGGAAGATCGCATCGCCCTGCTGCGTCCTTATCAGGTTAACAGCGCGATGCTGGCACTGACCGGCAATCCGCAGGTGAAATTCCTGCACTGCTTGCCGGCCTTCCATGACGACAAAACCACGCTGGGCCGGCAAATGGCCGAGCAGTACGGTTTACAGGATGGCATGGAAGTGAGTAATGAGGTGTTTGAATCGGCGCACAGCATCGTGTTCGATCAGGCTGAAAACCGCATGCACACCATTAAAGCGGTGATGGTGGCGACGCTCGGTAAGCTATGATTGGTCGCGCCGCAAACGTTTACCTCGTGCGCGATATTTGCTTGATGCAAATCAGTGAATGCGTATAATGCGGCCCAATTTGCCGGAGGAAACATGCAACAGCGCAGCGCACAATTTGACGCTCAACGACGCCTGAAAGCGGGCGGCGCATCTGTTTCTTTCCGTCATCAATCGATCGTAAAAAAAGCCCCTTAAGCAGGGGCTTTTTTTTGTCCGCAATCCGGCAGCGCAGAGGAGAACGCTATGGCCAACCCGCTATATCGCAAGCACATTATTTCCATCAACGATCTCAACCGCGACGAGCTGGAGCTGGTGCTGCATACCGCCGCCCAGTTGAAAGCCAATCCCCAGCCGGAGCTGCTGAAACACAATGTGATCGCCAGCTGCTTCTTTGAAGCTTCAACGCGCACGCGCTTGTCGTTTGAAACCGCGATGCATCGTCTCGGCGCGTCGGTGGTGGGCTTCGCCGACGGCAGCAATACCTCGCTCGGCAAGAAAGGCGAAACCCTCGCCGATACCATTTCGGTGATTGGTACTTACGTCGATGCCATCGTGATGCGTCATCCGCAGGAAGGCGCGGCGCGTCTGGCGACGGAATTCTCCGGCGGCATTCCGATACTGAATGCCGGTGATGGTGCTAACCAGCATCCGACGCAAACGCTGCTCGATCTCTTTACCATTCGCGAAACGCAAAATCGCCTCGATAACCTGAATGTGGCGATGGTCGGCGACCTGAAATATGGCCGCACCGTGCATTCACTGACGCAGGCGCTGGCGAAGTTTGATGGCAACCGCTTCTTCTTTATCGCGCCGGATGCGCTGGCGATGCCGTCGTACATCACCGATATGCTGGATGAGCAGAACATTGCCTGGTCGCGCCACGACACCATCGAAGAAGTGATGTCAGAACTCGACATTCTGTATATGACGCGCGTGCAGAAAGAGCGCCTCGATCCGTCGGAATACGCCAACGTTAAAGCACAGTTCATCCTGCGCGCCGCCGATTTAGCCGGTGCGCGCGACAACATGAAAGTGCTGCATCCGCTGCCGCGTATCGACGAGATCACCACCGACGTCGATAGCACGCCGCACGCCTGGTATTTCCAGCAAGCTGGAAATGGCATCTTCGCTCGCCAGGCACTGCTGGCGCTGGTACTGAATCGCGAACTGGCACTGTAAGGAGCAAAGCGATGACACACGATAATAAATTGCAGGTTGAAGCCATCAAACGCGGCACGGTGATTGACCATATCCCGGCGCAGGTCGGCTTTAAATTACTGTCGCTGTTTCGTCTGACCGAAACCGATCAACGCATCACCATCGGCCTTAACTTGCCGTCGGGCGAGATGGGTCGCAAAGATCTGATCAAGATCGAAAATACCTTCCTGACCGACGATCAGATCAATCAGCTGGCGGTGTATGCGCCGCTCGCCACGGTGAACCGCATTGACGAATACGAAGTGGTAGCGAAGATCGCCCCAACCTTGCCGGATCGTATTGACCGCGTGCTGACCTGTCCGAACAGCAACTGCATCAGCCGCAACGAGCCGGTGTTCACCAGCTTTGCGGTGAAAAAGCGCGAAGATGATGTGCATCTGAAGTGCAAATATTGCGAGAAAGAGTTCGCGCGCCACGTGGTGCTCGGTCACTGGTAATCGCCCGCGTCGTCCCTATAATGGGACGATTCATTTCGCGGCGGACATCGGTCGGCCGCGCACTTTCAAGGAGAAACAATGTCTCGCGAAATCAGTACTTCAAACGCACCCGCAGCGATTGGCCCTTACGTGCAGGGCGTGGATCTCGGCAGCATGATCATCACGTCAGGCCAGATTCCGGTTAATCCCGCCACCGGCGCCGTTGCCGACGATGTTTCTGCGCAGGCACGTCAGTCACTGGAAAATGTGAAGGCGATTGTCGAAGCCGCAGGCCTGAAAGTGGGCGATATCGTGAAAACTACCGTGTTTGTGAAGGATCTGAATGACTTCGCCACGGTGAACGCAACTTACGAAGCGTTCTTCACCGAGCACAACGCCAGCTTCCCTGCGCGTTCTTGCGTAGAAGTGGCGCGTCTGCCGAAAGATGTGAAGATTGAGATTGAGGCGATTGCGGTTCGTCGTTGATTGATCGCGGTGCGCATAAATGCGCACCCTACGCTTTTCGTAGGGTCGCCATTAATGGCGACCTCTGTTATTTAAACGATCGCAGTAACTTCTCCAGCGGCCGCACCAGCGCCAGCACTGTTTCGTCCTGCACCTGCGCTGCCGCATCCAGTTGCGTATGCATCTGCGCCACCTCACCTGCGCCATACGCCTGATTACGCTCCAGCGCGTTGACCAAATCCAGTCCCATTCGGCTCAACTCTGCTACTTGCTGTA
>NZ_DAMBSA010000016.1:0-23898 GCF_032054795.1 Pantoea sp. CTOTU49201 | reverse complement strand
TGGGTTTGATGGTGCACGTCACGGCGCACCGTATCGATCCGGGCTGGCAAGGTCGCATCGTGCTGGAGTTCTATAACTCAGGCAAACTGCCGCTGGCGCTGCGTCCAGGCATGTTAATTGGCGCATTGAGCTTTGAGCCGTTGTCGGGCCCCGCTGCGCGACCGTATAACCGTCGCGAAGATGCCAAATATCGTGGTCAGCAGGGCGCGGATGCCAGCCGTATAGATAAAGACTGACTAAAACTGATGCTTGCCAAAATAATTCGAGTTGCAGCAAGGCGGCAAGCGAGTAAATCCCCGGGAGCTTACATCAGTAAGTGACTGGGGTGAGCGAGCGCAGCCAACGCTGCGGCAACTTGAAGTATGACGGCAATGAGGAATTGATGAGAAGAGTGATAACTACGCTGGCCATCCTGTTAGTGGTGGTCGTAGCGGGCATGACGGCATTGGTGTTGCTGGTCAATCCCAACGACTTTCGTACCTATATGGTACAGCAGGTAGAGCAGCGCAGTGGTTATCAGCTTCAGGTTGGCGGCGATCTGCGCTGGCACGTCTGGCCGCAGCTCAGCATTCTCGCTGGGCGCATGAGCCTCACCGCGCCTGGCGCCACGCAGCCAATGGTCACCGCCGACAATATGCGGCTGGATGTCAATCTCTGGCCGCTGTTGTCACATCAACTGAGCGTCAGCCAGGTGATGCTGAAAAACGCCATCATCCGCGTAACGCCAGACAGCGCTGCGCAAAAACCTACCGGCGCGCCAGTCGGGCCAGGTGATGCCGAGCCAGTGAGCAGCAGCAATAACGGTTGGTCATTCAACATTGGCAAATTGCGTCTTGCCGATAGTTTGCTGATTTGGCAGCAGCCAGGCGGCGATGAATACAATTTCCGCGACCTCAATCTCAACCTCGATCAGGATGCCAGCAAACAGGCCAGCATCAATCTGGCTACTCGAATTTCGCGTAATCAGCGCAATGTCAGCGTCAATCTCAAAGGGCAAATGAATGTGGCGCAGTATCCGCATCGTTTAGTCGGACAGTTGGATGAGATGAATTACGCCATCGACGGTGCCAATCTGCCGACGCAGGGGATCAAAGGCACCTTGAGCGGTCAGGGGGAATGGAACGGTGACAATCAGCATTTCTCTTTACAGAAGATGCAGCTCACCGCCAATGACAGCGCGCTGGAAGGCAGCGCCGATGGACGTTTGGCGCTTCCACAGCAGCTAAATCTGGCGCTGCATGCTACCAGTTTGAATATCGACGCGTTGATGGCGAATGCACCATCGACTGATAACAGCGCTCCGCAGCAGGCTAACGTGACGAGCACGCCGGTGATTGCTGAGCCGCGTATGCGTGACAACAGCGACTCACCGCTGAATCAGCTGGATTTGACGCTCAACCTCACCGCAGATAACAGCGTGTGGCGCGGCCTGACGCTGACCAATTTGCAGCTCGACGGCAGCAATCAGCAGGGTTTGATGACCTTGAGTAAGCTGCAAGGCAAATTCGGCGAAGGGCATTTCTCGGTGCCCGGCTCGGTAGATATCCGTAAACCGGTGACGCAAGTGGCGTTTCAGCCGGAGCTGGATAACATCGCCATTGCGCCATTGCTGAAAGCATTAGAACTGCCAGAGACGCTGCAAGGCACCGTTTCGCTGAAAGGCGATCTCAGCGGCGCCGGATTAAGCGTTGAAGAGGCAAAACGTAACTGGCAGGGCAGTGCGGATCTGGAAGCGACTAATTTGCAACTTTCGCAGCTGAATCTGCAACAGATGGTGCGTCGTGCGGTGGCGCGCGTTAGTAATCGTGTCACCAACGATCAGCCCGACGATCAGGGCATTCAGCAATTGAGTGGACGCGTCACGCTTAAACAGGGCATTTTCAGCTTACCGGATCTGCAGGGCGGCAACAGTCGTCTGGCCGTGCAGACCAAAGGCAATGTCGATATGGTCAAACAGCAACTCGACGTCACCATTAATATGATGCTGCGCGGCTGGCAGGGCGACGACAAATTAGCCACGCTGCTGAACCAGCAAACTATTCCGTTACGCATGTACGGCGGCTGGAATAATTTGCAGTACTCATTGCCGGTAGATGATGTAGTGCGTCAGCAACTGCAAAGTGAAGCGAAATCGCGCCTGAATCAGTGGCTGGATCGCCAGCAACCGGCGAAGCCTTAACGTAGGGTCGCCATTTATGGCGACCTGGCTAATTACGTTGCGATCGGCACTATCTCAACCTTCTGCACGCGATGATTTTCTACCTGCAACGTTCGCAGTAGATAATCGCCGATCTGCAACTCTTCGCCTTCCTGCGGCACATGTTGCAGGCTATCCATCAGCAATCCCGCCAGCGTGTGGTAATTGCGCTTCTCATCCAGCGGCAGCTGCACGTAGACGGCTAAATCCTCCAATGGCATATGACCATTTGCCACCCAGCCGCCGTCTGGCAGCGCCTGAATATCATAGCGCGCATCAACCTTTTCACCTTCAATCGGCAGATTGCCGGCGATGGTTTCCATCAAATCGCTCAGCGTAACCACGCCTTCAACCGAACCAAACTCATCCACCACAAAGGCGAAGTGAGTGCGCGCGTTGCGGAATTGCTCCAGCGCCTGCAACAAGGTGACGCGCTCAGGAAAGATTAATGGCTGGCGAATCAGCGAGCGTAAATCCAGTGATTTGCTGTGCAACGATTGATGCAGCAAATCAATCACGTGCACTACGCCGAGCGGATCGCGGCCCTGTTCGGTCACCAGAATGCGCGTGTGCTGATTGCGATCGAGCTTCGCCATAATTTCCGCTGGATCTTCGGTCAGGTCGATGTGCTCAACGTCGTGGCGCGAGGTCATGATGCTATTGATCTGGCGCTGACCAAGCCCCAGCACGCGGGCAATCATGCGGCGTTCCTGGCGATTGAAAAGTGCACCTTCTTCGCCATCTGCCACCAGTGAAGCGGTGTCGGCGTCAAGTTCCGCACGTTGCGCTTCGCCGCGCAGAATACGTAGCACTGCTTCCGAGGTGCGCTGGCGCAGCGGACGTCCGGCAGTGAGGAAGCGACGGCGATTAAACATCGCCAGCTGGTTGAGTATCTCGATGACGATGGAGAAACCAATCGCCGCGTAGAGATAGCCTTTCGGGATGATAAAGCCTAAGCCTTCGGCCACCAGGCTGAAGCCGATCATCAGCAGGAAGCTCAGGCAGAGAATCACAATGGTCGGATGGCCGTTGACGAAACGCGTGAGCGGCTTACTTGCCAATAGCATCAGCAGTATTGCTACCGTTACCGCCGCCATCATCACCGGCAGCTCATTGACCATGCCAACGGCGGTAATTACCGAGTCCAGCGAGAAGATGGCGTCCAGCACCACTATTTGCGCCACCACTGGCCAGAATTTAGCACCGTTCTTATTTTGACCAGTTTCTTCGTCAGCCCCTTCCAGACGGCTGTTTAACTCGGTGGTGGCTTTATAAAGCAGAAAGAAGCCGCCGCACAGCAGCAGCAGATCGCGGGCGCTGAACCCATGATGCAGCAGAGTGAACAGCGGTTTTGTCAGGGTTACCAGCCAGGAAAGTGAGGCGAGAAGTGCTAAACGCGATACCAGCGCGAGTAGCAAGCCGATCACGCGCGCGCGGTCGCGTTCTTTCGACGGCAACTTTTCTACGAGGATGGCAATGAAAACCAGGTTATCAATGCCCAACACCAGCTCGAGAACGATTAGCGTTACTAATCCGGCCCAGAGCGACGGATCAATGATCCACTCCAACATGTGTTAATCACCTTAATGTCTGTGTCATGCGCTTAATCTGATGATAGTGAATTGGCATAAAGCCTACAAATAGCGGCTAACGCGGTCAATGCACGGTGTTGCCAGGGAAGAAGAATAACCCTGATTGCCGATTTGCACAGATAAGATGAAAGTATGGATAAAAATTGCACCTGAATGATGGCGGCTATTATTTTTTTTCAGCATACAAGTACGTGCATTTTTAATGCAGCCTATTGCGTCGTTGAGTATCGAATTAATCTGAATTTTGCCGAGGAATGGCCTGAAAGGGCTGGCATCAATACTTATGGCTGGTAGTCTTTTTCCTAAAATAGTGCAGGGAAGACGGGGCCTACTTGTAAACAAGCCAGTAATAACTAGTATAGCAACGTGTTAGTAAATGTCTGCGCCAATGTTGTTAATAGCGTGCTCCATAGCCTCTTAATGTTGCGAATTGTGATCGCACGCGGACCACGGCCAGTAATTAGCGCAAAAATGCCGCATACAACAAGTTGTAATTAGGATGATGAAAGCGGTATTGGCAGCGACAGCCAAGGGCGGTAGCGTGCCTGAAGCGCCTTTCTCTTGGTTTAACGGTCTGCCACTGTGGTAAGGGAAGTCGGACTAATCTGTTGGTATTAATCACAATTCTCTTGCTTACTATTGTGAGAATTGATTTGGCCTCAGAGAATTTACCGCAGATTGCCTCAACAAATGCAGTGAAAGTTTCGCTCGTTTATTAAACAGCGTTGAGGCATTAGGGATTAAAGAAATAATATAAAAGAGTTAAATATGCGCGATAACGAAATTACATATAAAAGTCTTCTGACCAAAATTTTACTGGCGTGCTCGGATTTAATTTGTTTCAACGCAGCATTATTTATTGCGATGGCGATGATTAATTCGTTCACCCATTCTCCACTGGCAGATATATCTGAAAAATACCTGCATTTGAAAATCGCTACGCACATTGCGTTATCGGTTATTTGCGTAGGCTGGTTCTGGGTTCGCCTGCGTCATTATACCTACCGCAAACCATTCTGGTTCGAGCTCAAAGAGATCTTTCGTACCATTCTTATTTTCTCTGTCATTGATTTGTCAATTTCAGCACTTTCACAATGGCAAATGTCGCGCTTTGTCTGGGTAGCGACCTGGGTTCTGGCGTTGATTCTGATTCCATTAGCGCGCGCTATCTCTAAACGTGTGCTGAATCATTATGGCATGTGGAAGAAGCAAACCATCATCATCGGCAGCAGCCGCAACGCACAGGAAGCCTGGCAGGCGCTGCAGAGCGAAGAGGTGATGGGCTTTGATGTTATCGCCTTCTTCGATGTTGATAAGAGCAGCCCGCAGGCCAGCATCTCTGGCGTGCCTGTGCTGCACAACGAACAAGAGCTGTGGCAGCTGACCAACAGCGAAACCCAGTTCATTGTGGCGGTGGAGTTCGAACAGAGCCAGCACCGCGATCACTGGCTGAAAACGCTGGCGATGCACAATTGCCGTTCCGTTTCCGTGATCCCAACGCTGCGCGGTGTACCGCTGTATGGCACCGACATGGCTTATATCTTCAGTCATGAAGTGATGATTCTGCGTGTGAATAACAACCTGGCGAAGCGCACTTCACGTTTCCTGAAACGTGCATTCGATATCGTTGGCGCGCTGAGCATTATCCTGGCGCTGTCACCGGCGTTGCTGGTCCTCGGCTTTATGGTTGGCCGCGATGGCGGACCACCGATTTACGGTCATGAGCGTGTGGGTTTGGGCGGACGTAAGTTCAAATGTCTGAAATTCCGCTCCATGGTGATCAACTCGAAAGAGGTGCTGGAAGAGGTACTGCGTACCGATCCTGTTGCCCGCGCCGAGTGGGATAAAGATTTCAAACTGAAGAACGATCCGCGCATTACCAAAGTCGGTCATTTCATCCGTAAAACCAGTCTGGATGAGCTGCCGCAGCTGTGGAACGTAGTACGTGGCGATATGAGCCTGGTGGGGCCGCGCCCGGTTATTGAAGATGAACTCTGCCGTTATGCCGGTGATGTCGATTATTACCTGATGGCGAAACCAGGCATGACGGGATTGTGGCAGGTTAGCGGTCGTAACGACGTTGACTATGAAACACGCGTCTATTTTGACTCGTGGTATGTCAAGAACTGGTCGCTGTGGAATGACATTGCGATTCTGTTTAAGACGGTTGGCGTAGTGCTGAAACGCGATGGCGCCTATTGATAGACAGCGAGGTCGGGGAGGGCATTACTTCCCCGATTGAAAACTGCGGGTGCTGAGTGTGTCGTTATTAGACAGCTGCACTGATTGAGTCTGTATAAACCATTTTAATTGATGTCGTCTTTAGACTCGGTGACAACATAAAACCAAGGGAGCGCATAATAATGACCCACAGTTTCAGTGTTTAACCTGTCATATTCCATTTTTGTAAGACGCTACACAGCGGGCGATTTCGCCTCTATCAATCAATAACTGATAGCGAAGAATCAGATGATAATGAAAATTAAATTGATACCTTTACTGGTATCCGCGACTTTTCTCTCCGGATGTACCATTGAGCCGGGTTCTCACCTTTCCACCAGTGGAAAAGATGTCATAGAGCAACAGGATAGCAACTATGACATCGACAAATATGTCAACGTCTTCCCGCTGACGCCGCGTCTGGTTGAACAGATGCGTCCGAAGCCGTTAGTCGCTCAGGCTAACCCAATGCTGCAAAATGAAATTCAGAGCTACGAATACCGCATCGGTGTTGGCGACGTGCTGAACGTCACCGTCTGGGATCACCCAGAGTTGACCACACCCGCCGGTCAGTACCGTAGCGCCAGCGACACCGGTAACTGGGTGCAGGCGGATGGCACTATTTTCTATCCGTACATCGGTAAAGTGCGCGTAGCAGGCCGAACGGTCACCGAGATCCGCACCGAAGTGGCGCGTCGTCTGGCACAGTTCATTGAAAGCCCACAGGTTGACGTAAACGTCGCCTCGTTCCGTTCACAGAAAGCTTATGTGACCGGTTCAGTCACCACTTCCGGACAACAGGCGATCACTAACGTGCCGCTGACCGTGCTGGATGCCGTCAACGCCGCAGGCGGTTTAGCCGCCGACGCTGACTGGCGCAACGTGGTGCTGACGCACAACGGCAAAGAACAACGTCTTTCGTTGCAGGCGCTGATGCAAAACGGCGACCTGAGCCAAAACCATCTGCTCTATCCGGGCGACATCCTTTACGTGCCACGTAACGACGATCTCAAAGTCTTCGTGATGGGCGAAGTGAAGCAGCAGTCAACGCTGAAGATGGACCGCAGCGGCATGACGCTGGCCGAAGCACTGGGTAACTCGCAAGGTATGGATCAGACCACCTCTGATGCCACCGGCGTGTTCGTGATTCGTCCGATTCGCGGCGCCAACCGCACCAAGATCGCCAACATCTATCAGTTGAATACCAAAGATGCGGCATCGATGGTGATGGGCACCGAATTCCAACTGGAGCCATACGACATCGTCTATGTCACCGCTACACCACTTACCCGTTGGAACCGTGTGATTTCAAGCCTGCTGCCGACCATCGTAGGTGTTGACGATGCCAGCTCCGCGGCGCTTCGTTTCCGCAACTGGTCGAACTAAGGGTTCGCCATGATTAAGTCCGTGTTAGTCGTCTGCGTCGGCAACATTTGCCGCTCCCCAACCGGTGAGCGTCTGTTCAAGCGTGCGCTACCAAATACCCGGGTTGCCTCAGCAGGGCTCAGTGCTCTGAAAGGTTATCCGGCGGACCAGAAAGCCCTCGATGTGGCCGCCGATCACGGCGTGTCGCTCGATGGTCATCAGGCACAGCAGTTAACGGCCAGCATGTGCCGTGACTATGACCTGATTCTGGTAATGGAAAAGCGCCACGTTGAGCAGGTGAATCGCATCGATCCAGCCGCACGCGGAAAAACCATGCTGCTTGGCCACTGGCTCAATCAGCAGGAAATTGCGGATCCGTACAAAAAAAGTCGCGAGGCCTTTGAAGAGGTCTACGGGTTACTGGAAAACGCTACCCAGAAATGGGTCAACGTATTAAGCCGATAGTTGGGATTATCCATGAATATCAAAAACAAGGTTATGACCGCGCCAAAGGAAGATTCGAATGGATGGGATCTGGCGCATCTTGTGGGACAGCTGATTGATCATCGCTGGATCATTGTTGCCGTTACCGCCTTCTTCATGCTGGTGGCAACGCTCTACACACTGTTTGCTACACCAATCTACAGCGCAGATGCGTTAGTGCAGGTTGAGCAGAAGAATGCCAGCTCAGTACTGAATGAGTTAGACAGCATTCTGCCGCCAACGCCGGCGTCCGATACCGAGATTCAGATTCTGGAATCGCGCATGGTTATCGGTAAAACCGTTGACGATCTGGGTCTGGACACCGTTGTTACCCAGAACTATTTCCCGGTGATTGGTAAAGGTCTGTCGCGCCTGATGGGCAACAAGCCATCGACCGTCGCGATCTCCCGCCTGGAAATTCCACGCACTATCGATAAGCGCACCGTTGAACTGGAAGTGACCGGTCCTGACTCGTATACCGTGTCAGCGGATGGTGATGAGCTGTTCAAAGGTAAAGTCGGTCAGTTGGAAACGCACGGTGAAGTGACCATGCTGGTAAGCGGCATCAATGCTGATGAAGGCACCAGCTTCAGCGTCACCAAGCTGAACGAGCTGCAGGCGATTAACTCGGTGCTGGCGAACCTGACCGTTGCGGACAAAGGCAAAGACACCGGCGTGCTGGGTCTGGAATATCTGGGTGAAGATCCAGAGCAGATCAGCAAAGTGCTGAACCAAATCGTCAATAACTACCTGCTGCAGAACGTTGAGCGCAAATCTGAGCAAGCGGAAAAGAGCCTCGAATTCCTGCGCAATCAGCTGCCGCAAGTGCGTGGCAAACTGGATGATGCGGAAGACAAGCTGAATACCTTCCGTCGCCAGAACGAGTCGGTTGACCTGTCGCTGGAAGCAAAATCTGCGCTGGATTCTTCTGTCAGCGTACAGAGCCAGTTGAACGAACTGACCTTCCGTGAAGCTGAAGTTTCTCAGCTGTTTACCAAGGATCACCCAACCTACCGCGCCTTGCTGGAAAAACGCAAAACGCTGGAAAATGAACAGGCAACGCTGAATAAAAAGATTTCTCAGATGCCACAAACGCAGCAAGAGATCTTGCGTCTGACGCGTGATGTGCAGTCTGGTCAGGAAATCTACATGCAGTTGCTGAACCGTCAGCAAGAGCTGGGTATCAGTAAGGCCAGCACCGTGGGTGATGTGCGCATCATCGATGGCGCTGCAACCGGCAACAGCCCGGTAGCACCGAAGAAACTGCTGATCATCGCGGCGAGCCTGATTCTGGGTCTGATGGTTTCTGTTGGTCTGGTTCTGATGAAAGCGCTGCTGCATCACGGCATCGAGAATCCAGAACAGCTGGAAGAGCTGGGCATGAACGTGTATGCGAGCGTGCCGCTGTCAGAATGGCAACGTAAGAAAGATACCGAAGCACTGGCGCGTCGTGGCAACAAGGTGAAAACCGATCCGCACGAAACGCTGCTGGCTTTGGGGAATCCTACTGACCTGTCAATCGAAGCGATTCGTAGCCTGCGTACCAGCCTGCACTTCGCGATGATGGAAGCGAAAAACAACATCCTGATGATCACCGGCGCGAGCCCAGGCATTGGTAAAACCTTTATCTGTGCCAACCTGGCAACGCTGGTAGCAAAAGCGGGCCAACGCGTACTGTTCATCGATGGTGATATGCGTCGCGGTTACACCCACGAACTGCTGTCAGCCGATAACAAATCCGGTCTGTCTAACGTGTTGTCGGGCAAAACTGAATTCAGCCCAGCGCTGATTCAGAAAGGTGCGTACGGTTTTGACTTCCTGCCACGCGGTCAGGTACCACCAAACCCGTCTGAACTGCTGATGCATCGTCGCATGGGTGAGCTGCTGGATTGGGCGAGCAAGAACTACGATCTGGTGTTGATTGATACGCCACCAATTCTGGCGGTAACCGATGCATCCATTATCGGCAAACTGGCCGGCACGTCGCTGATGGTGGCGCGTTTTGAAACAAACACGCCGAAAGAGCTGGATGTCAGCTTCAAACGCTTTGCCCAGAACGGTATTGAGATTAAAGGTGTGATCCTCAACGCCGTGGTGCGTAAAGCCGCCAACTCGTATGGTTACGGTTACGACTATTACGATTACGAGTATGGCAAACCGACCAAAAGTTAATTTGCCCGTCATTCACTGTTAATGATGAGGGTAATCCGGTGAAGAGAGGGGCGGGTTGACCGCCCCTTTTGATTGCACCGTTTGAATGACGACACGCAACGATTTACACAGGTGATTCTCTTTATAACGCCAAAAAAAGCCACTGTTGGCATGAGAACTTGTGGAATTAAGGAATCACACCATGGCTCCATATTGGTATTTATCAGGGTTTGTACTGTTGCTTGCGCTGGTCGAAATCCTGTTGAAGAAAGACGAACGAACCACCCATATTCTGACTTATCTGCTGTGCATCGCCACCGTCACGCTGATTATCTTCGCCGGTATTCGCGGTCTCGGCACCGGGATGGACGACTATCAATATCGCAGCTTCTTTGCTGACTTCATCCGCCGTATTGAGGTCAACGGTTTTGCTAACACCGTCGCCTTCTTCCGTTATGAACCGCTGATTTTTGCTATCGCGTGGATCACCAGCCTGTTTTCACACAATGCCAGCGTGTTCCTGTTTGTGTTCAGTATTCTGGCGGTATCGACTAACGCCATCTTCTTTAAAAAGATGTCGCCATATCCGGTATTGGCATTGGCGCTCTACTCGGCACATATCTTTATTAACAAAGACGTTAACCAGATTCGTTTTGGCCTGAGTTCGGCGCTGTTTCTTGGCGTGATTTGGACGATTTATCTCAAGCAATACTGGTGGGCGTTTGCCTTCTTTATCCTGTCCTTCCTCAGTCACAACACCGCAGTAATGGTAGTGACCATTATTCCGTTCCTGTTTATTCGGGAATCGCGCTGGTGGCCAGTAGCCATCATCATGTTCAGCGTGCCACTTTCGGTGGTGGGCGGGACCGGCTTTATCGCCTTGATCGCCGGACATCTGGGATCGATGGGGGAAAGGGCCGCAGGCTACAGCAACGAAGCCTCGAATGCCGGTGACGGCAGCGTGGTATCGGTGTCGAACCTGAAAAACATCATGCTGGTGTTCATCTTTGTCTACTTCATGCTGAGCAACCAGCTCAAGCGCGAACAGTACGACGTGTGGAAGCTGAACTACCTGCTGATTCTGACCTTTGCGATCGGCGGCGGCATCAGGATCTTCTTCTATAACTACTCATCGGGTGCGCGCCTGTCGAACTACCTGCTGCAGGTCGAACCGATTATTTTGACGTCGCTGATCTATCAGTCGAAACGGGTACTGAAGCCGGCGATGTTTGCGATGTTTGCTTTCTTCCTTGTTTATTACCTCTATTACAACACGATCTCACTGAAGCAAGCCGTTGTCGGCTATGAAGTTGCTCGTGAATTCAAATTGTTTCATTAACCGATGAGAGGAAATATGCGGAAGACCTTACTGACATTTCTGATCACCTCTGCGCCGTTGCTGGCGCAGGCAGACGATCATCCCGGCACCTTTATCATCGCGGCCTACGGCGACTCCACCACCGCAGGCGTCACCGCCCAGGGCGATCGCAACATCATCAGTAAAAACAATGAAATGAGCTTTTTACAGCAGATGTTGCGTGAGAAGTACGGCAACAACATTGAGGTTAAGAACCACGGCATGCCGGGCGCACAGGTTTCGGTGCTGGTTTACAACAAAGACAATACGCCGATGGATTGGTCAGAACGTATGGCCAAGTCTGATGCCAATATGATTCTGATTAACTATGCGATTAATGATGCACGCATCAACTTCTTCAAGGACAAAGGCGAGCGCATTGAAACGCCGGAAGAGTACAAGCGCATCATTACCGAGCTGGTGAAAGGCGCCAAGGCAAACAACAAACTGGTGGTTCTTCAGGAACCGAATCCAATTTGTGGCAAAGCCGAGCGCTGGAACGTCTGGCCGTATGTTTACCAGTTAAATGAAGTGGCTAAAGAGCAGCAAGTTCCGATTGTGAAGCAGTTCAGCGTCATCAAAGAAAACCGTGACTGGCAATCTGAGATGTCGCCCGATTGCATTCACCCCAATGAGATGCTTTATAAACAGAAAGCAGAAAGAACCTTCAACGTCTTAAGCAGCACTTTCGATAGCGTTTTGTCACGGCACAGCAGCTAACCCAACTCAGATTCAGGAGCTGACATGTATGTATTAATCATGGTGCTGTCATTTTGTCTGGCGCTAATCATTCTGCGAGTATTCTCCTTCCACAAAGGCGTTTACAACGAGAGCGGTATTAAAAGTATCTCTGGTATGCGCGCGCTGCTGGCCAGCATCGTCGCGTTCTCACACTTCGCCCACTACATCTATTCGCTGGATGGTCAGTGGGTGTTCGATAAAGACTATTTTGCCTGGTTCTCTGAAGGTAATTTCTTCGTGAACTCCGGCAAATTTGGTGTGCTGCTGTTCTTCATGATCTCCGCCTTCCTGTTCTATCGCTGGCTGGATAATGAAACCCTGACGCCAGGGCAGCTGACGCACAAGCTGCTCAAGTCGCGTATCCGCCGTATTGTCCCGATGTTCTGGTTCTCCGGTTTTGTCATCATCGCGGTGGGCGTGGTGCAGGGCGATCTCACTTATAGCCTGACGGCGGTGAAAGATGCCGTGCTGTGGTTGCTGTTTATTGGCAGCTATCGCATTGGTGATTTCCTGACGGCGGATGTGAACGCTGGTGTTGAGTGGACATTGCGCCTCGAATGGCTGCTGTATCTGTCGATTCCGCTGATTTACGTTCTTAACCGCGCCACCAAAGGAAAATACAAAACGCTGCTAATTCTCAGCTCGATCGGCGTGATTTTCTGTGTGGCGGTTGGCCTGCGTTTGTGGGGGAAAACCTATACCGATCCGCGTCCGGTGCTGGGCTTCGCCATGGGTTATCTGGCGTATAAATATCGCGATATGTTTGCGCACTACAAAACCTCCAGCCTGGCTGGCTTTGCGGTGATTGTGCTGTCGCTGTTCTCACTGTCGTTCACCAGCAACACCTTCTGGTATCTGATTTTCCTCTGCTGCCTGACGGTGATCTTCTTTATTGTCAGCAGCGGTAACGCCGTGTTTGGCATTCTGGAAAACAAAACCCTGATGTCGATTGGTGAGGTGAGTTACAGCCTGTATCTGATTCACGGTGTGGTGCTCTATTTCATCAAGCAGATTCCGGAAACGCTCTATCCGCATTCGTTCCTGTTCTACACCTTGCTTTCAACGCTGTTCTTTGTCGCCTCTTTCTATGTGGCGAAACTGACTTACCTGTTTGTCGAGAAACCGTTTATCGGCAGTAGCAACAAGAAGAAAGTGGCGATGAAGACCTCGCCGACAAATTAGGACATCACCCATTATTCTTTTGAGCCCACAAGTTATATCATTGATTTTGTAACTTTTTTAATGAGGTGCTGGCAATGCAGGAGATTCGCTTCTCAATTGTTATTCCCGCGTATAACGCGTCGAAATCGATTGTCACGACGCTAGATTGCGTCAAAGCGCAAACCTATCGCAATTTTGAAGTCATTATTGTTGATGACAAATCGGCCGATGCGGCCGAACTGGCGCAGGTGGTGCGCAGCGAGCGTTATCAGGATTTGGATATCAAACTGGAGCTGTCTGAGGTCAAACTCAACGGCGCCGGCGCCCGTAACAAAGGTATTGAGCTGGCAAGCGGCGACTTTATCAGCTTTCTCGATGCCGATGATGAGTGGCATCCGGACAAGTTGCTGGTCGCCAGTGAAACCATCGCCAAACTGGAAGCGCAGGGCAAATCGCGCTACGTCATCTTTAGCCAGGTGAACATCCATCAGGATGGCAGCTTCCTCAAGGTGATGCCGATGCAGCCGCCCGGCAAAAACGAAACCGTGGCCGAGTATCTGTTTGGCTGTTACGGCTTTATTCAAACCAGCACCATTGTGCTGAAGCGCGAAGATGCGGCGAAGATCCAGTTTGATGCGCGCTATATTCGCCATCAGGATTATGATTTCTGCATCCGCGCCGACCGCATGGGTTACGCGTTCGTGATGATCGACAAGCCGTTAGCAACGTACCATCTGGTGACCAAATTTGGTTCCAAGCACAAAGGTGAGTCGGTCAAATACTCCTTCTTCTGGCTCGATACCATGAAGCCGCATCTGACTACGCGCGACATCCATACTTATAAGGCGTTTAAGCTGCCGCTGCGCTACAAGATGGACGGGAAATCGTTGCAGGCCAGCCTCAGCTTTGCACGCTACTTCTTCCTCACCAACCGTGACAATCGCGCCTACTTCATGAATCGCCTGCTCGATAAAGTGAAGTCGCGCTTCTCGGGCAGAAGAGCCGTCTCCTGATTCACTTTTAAACACTTTCACTTGCTCCCTACACGGGGGCAATTTTTTGGTTCCTGAAACTCCGGGTAGACAAATGACAAATCATGTTGGCACCGTCGGTATTGTGATGCCGATGTATAACGCGCGAAATACCGTTCTGCGCGCGGTTGAGTCGATCATCAATCAGACCTACAGCGACTGGCATCTTTACCTGATCAACGACAAATCCACCGATGATTCACTGGCCTTTGTGCGTGAACATTGTCAGGACGCACGCATCACCATTCTCGACAACGAAGTGAATCAAGGCGCAGCCGAAACCCGTAACGTTGGGCTGCGCGCAGCGAAAGAAGAGATCATCGCTTTTCTCGACAGCGACGACGAGTGGCACCGCGAAAAACTGGCCGAACAGACGGCTGCGATTGCCGCCGGCGACGATTTCGTGATCACGCATTATCACTACAAAACCAAAACCGCTGACCACGATATCAACTACAGCAAACCCTACCTGCAACAGGAAAACTTCGTTAAGAAGCAATATCGCGTTTGCTTCTCCTCGGTGTGTTTCCGCCGTCCTCCACAGGGTATCTTCTTCCAGCGTAAAGGCCACGAAGACTTCCTGTTCCTCTATGAATTGTTCCTCCGCTACAAACAAGCCCGCGTGATCCAGAAAACCCTGGTCAACTATTACGAGTTGGGCGATTCACTGTCGCGCAACAAAAATAAAGCGGCGAAGTGGCACCTCGAATTATTAAGAATTATCTATAAAAACAATCCGTTAAAAGTATATTACTATTACGTCTGGTATATGGTGAATGGGGTTCTTTTTTCCTTAAAACACCGCTAAGCGCAACGGTGCTTAGCTGCTTATATATTTTTGAGGTGGAAAGGTTCTATGAAAAAGATCGTTTTGGTGATTAAGGATGCCTACTCGTATGCGGGCACTGAAAACATCTGCAACTTTATGTCTGAGTGCCTCGGCGAACAGCATGAAGTCACCATTTACTCGCTGGAAGGCAACGGCAAAACCTTTTATCCGTTCGAACGGGTGAAGAAAATTGTCAGCTTTGAAGGCCACAACAACCCGATTAAAAGCGCCGTTGCCAGCATTCATCAGGAAGGCTTCGACAGCGTATTCCTGATCAGCATGGGCCGCCTGAGCGTGATGTTCGCCTTCTGGAATTTGATGGCGCTGAAGAAGAAGCGCTTCAAGGCGTATGCCTGCGAACACATCGCGATTAACTCGTTCAGCAAGCCAATTAAGCTGCTGAAGTGGCTGATGCTGCGCTATTACGATCAGGTGATCGTCCTGACTGACAAAGATCATCAGGTGTTTAACCGCTGGAACATCGCCAGCCAGCAAATCCCCAATCCGGTAGTGTACAAAGCGTTTCAACGCCAAACGCGCAGCCGTCAGGCGCTGGCGGTGGGGCGCCTGGATAACCAGAAAGGCTTCGACCTGCTGCTGGATATCTGGGCCGACTTCAGTAAGAAGCATCCCGAGTGGAAACTGGTGATTGCCGGTGACGGCGAACTGCGCCAGCAGCTGCACGATCAGGCTGCCGCGTTAGGTATCACTAACAGCGTCAATTTCGTCGGCAAAGTCAGCAACATTAACGATTACTACCGCGAAAGCGACATGGCGCTGATGACCTCGCGCTATGAAGGTTTGCCGCTGGTGCTGCTGGAAGCCAAATCCTGGTCGCTGCCGGTGGTGGCGTACGATTGCCCAACCGGGCCGCAGGAGATCATCAATCACGGTGAAGATGGCTTCCTGGTGCCGATGAACGACAAAGCCACGTTTATTAAGCGTATGGAGCAGCTCGCCAGCGATGATGGCCTGTTCTATGCGATGAGTGAAAAAACCAAAGAAACCGCGCTCAAGTTTGACGGTAACCAGATCAAGCAGAGCTGGCTCGCGCTTGTTTAGCGACAATTATCGTGCCTCGGGAATCCTTTTTGGCCGCACAACCACGGGAATTGAAGCATGAAAAGAAGAGAAGTCTTGCAGGCCGCAGCCTCCTCGATTGTTACTGCGCTCTCAGTGAGTGCGTTTTCCAGCTACGCCGCAAAAAGTGGTCAGCCAACGTTAAAATCTGTCGATCCGTCCAGCGTACCCGCAGGCGATGTACCGATTCTGACGCCAGAAAACGTCTATACCATGCCGCCGCAGTTCTGGCAGAACTTCGAGGGCAAACTGTGGATCGGTAAAGCGGGCAGCGATGCCAGCCAGACCGGCAATCAGATCCCAGTGTTTCTGCGCGATGCCAATGGCAAAGTGTCACAAATCAGCCAGCCGATTGCGTTGAACAAAGGCAACTTCGCCCAGTTCATTCACGATAATGCAGCGTTGATCGCCAATCCATCACACTCAATGGTGGTGGAAGATGATCAGGGCCACACGCTGTTTTCCATCAGCGATGTTTCACGTCCTAATCAGAGCAACTTTAGCCAGCGTCTGGCGCAGCCGAACGGCTATCAGCTGATTGGCGAAATTCCGTCAGTTGAAGAGCTGCGCAAAACCCGTCCGCTGTTCGCCGGTGCGAAAATCAAGCTGAAAAGCTGGCACGAAGGGCTGGAAGTGGGCGGCGGCGAGTTCGTCGGCACCTTCGGTGATGGCAAAGATGATGGCGGCGTGAACTTTAGCGGCAACGGTTTCACCTGGCGTCGTGTGGTGGAAGATTTTAACCGCCTGACGCTGTTTGATTTCGGCGCCATCGCCGACGGCAAAACCGATACCGCACCGGCGATCAAAGCCATGTATCAATGGTCGATTGATGCCAGCCAGCAGATCTGCGTGCAGTTCCCGGCCGGCACCTTCTTTGTCTCCGAATGTGATTTCGGTGACGAAGGACGTCGCTTCTTCCGCATCTCGGGCGCGATGGTCAACTTCGGTTATTTCCCGGCGACCACGCTGGTTTCTGACGGTCGCTCCGAATTCCTGTTCCAGGTAAATGCGCGCTGGACGGAAATCTCCAACCTGAATTTCAACGGCAACACCGACAAGCGTCCGAACAAGCAGGGTTTGTTCCGCAACACCTGTCCGGGCGGCCAGTTCTTCCGTGGCGCTTGCCTGCGCTTCAATCAGGTCGGCGGCGTCTCGCTTAGCCTGCTGGATACGCTGGATTGCAAAATCGACCAGTGGTACGCCAACGCCTGTACCGGCGATGTGATTAAAGCCAGCTGGTCGGGGCAAAAGGCCGGTGCATGGGATCACAGCACCGCGATTGAGCTCTCCAACTTCAACGCTCAGCACTGTAAAGGCGGCATGGTGTTGAATCTGCCGCGCTGCAGCCAATCCATCATCCATAACGGCTGGATTGAGCACAGCGACTTCCCTGGCGACATTTCTAACGGTCAGTGGATTGTCGATGCGCTGAGCATTGAGGATTGTAAGAACCCGCTTAATGCGCGCAACTCGCGCCTTAATATGCGCCAGACTAATCTGCAGTCGGGCAGCTGGATTGATAACTCGCTGGAAGGCGAGCGCTGGCTAAACATCTGGGAAATGGGTTCGACGCGCGTTGAATCTTACGGTGTCGCCATTGATGGCAGCCTGAAATACAACTACATCACCTCGCGCTTCCGCCTGACCAATAACAGCGATCAGCAAACCTGGTTTGAACTCGGCAACTTCTACTCGCCAACGGTGGGTGATAGCTGGGAGATCGAGGTGTTTGGTCAGTCGCAGTTCAATAACGGTACCGCCAATCAGCCGCTGATGGATGTTATCAACGGCAAAGGTACCGGCGGCCGCGCGGTGATTCATCTGCAGCGCAAGAAAAACAAAGCCGAAGCCAGTTGGTCAGCGGAAGGTAGCTCGCCGGTGGTGGACGTACGTTTCGAAGCGCGCAGCGATACCGACACCAAAGTCTACGTCAAGCTGGCGGGCTGGACGCCGACCACCGCCGTGCTGATCAAAAGCACCGCTAAGGATCGCTTCCTGACCGGCCAATGTGCGCGTGTGGATGCGGTGATGGACAAAGGCGCACCAGGCAGTGGCGCACAGCAGGCGCCGCAGCGTTTCAGCCTACATAACGGTAAGGCCGGCATCGGCGGTAACGAGCAGGGCGATTTGCTCATGGCCTCGCGCGCGCTCAAGCCGGAGCAGGTGGATACCCGCGAACCTAAAGGTTTCATCTCGGTGGTGATTAATGGTGAGCAGGTTGCTATGCCGTATTTTGCTGTGAAGTCGTAATGAGTGGTTTGTAAATCGGTCGCCATTAATGGCGACCCTACGTTAATAGGCATTGGATGATGGTTTGTAGGGTGCGCATTAATGCGCACCGAAAAGCAGCACCGACGTGAAGCACCACTTTTTGGGGTTTACTCCCATTGCAGTCCTTTTAAACAGAGTTCACTTTGCCAGTGCAGCTATTGGCGGCTTGTAAAAATTACAAAAATTTTTCCGGAGTTTTTTTATGAAGATTTTATTGGTAGGAAACCATACCTGTGGAAATCGTGGGGATGGCGCGATTTTACGTGGGCTGATTGATTCACTGAAGTCCGCGCGCGCGGATTTGGATATCGATGTGATCAGCCGTTATCCAACAAGCTCTGGCTATTTACTGCAGCAGGATATCCAGCAGGATTCCCTGTTTCTGCACAACAGCAAATCAGGTAAAGGTTTAGTCGGCAGCCTGAAACGCAAAGTGGCGAACCGTTTGATGCCAGACATCATGATGGCGCACCTCGGCAAAGGCGGCGTATACAAATCCTTCTCGGTGCCACCGCATCTGGCGGCGTTCACCAAAAGCCTTGCTCAGTATGACGCGATTATTCAGGTTGGCGGCTCGTTCTTCGTCGATCTCTATGGCGTAACCCAATTTGACCACGCGCTCTGTGCGCTGATGGCGAAAAAGCCGCTGCATATGGTCGGTCACTCGGTCGGTCCATTCGAAAACCCGCGCGTGAATGCGCTGGCGAACTTTGTCTTTGATCGTGTTGACAGCCTGGTGCTGCGCGAAGAGGTGAGCTACGACCGCCTGAAACAAGATGGCGTGACCACCAGCAAAGTGAAGAAGGGCGTTGATACCGCATTCCTGGTTGAAGCGCGTGAAGTGGCCAATCCAAGCCATAACCTGCTGCACTGGCAAGCGATTATCAGCGCGCGCAAAACCATTGCGATCACCGTGCGTGAACTGGCGCCGTTCGACAAACGTCTCGGTGTGACGCAGAAAGAGTATGAAGCTGCCTTTGGCCGAGTGATAAACGCGATGATTGCCGAAGGTTATCAGGTGGTTGCCTTCTCTACCTGTACCGGTATTGATAGCTACGCCAAAGATGACCGCATGGTGGCGCTGACGTTGCGCGATCATGTCGAGCATCCCGAGCATTACCATGTCATCATGGACGAGTTCAACGACCTCGAACTCGGCATCCTCCTCAGCCATTGTCATCTGACCATTGGTACCCGCCTGCACTCCGCCATCATCTCCATGAACTTTGGTACGCCAGCCGTGGCCATCAACTACGAGCACAAGTCGCTCGGCGTGATGAAACAGCTTGGCCTGCCGCAGATGGCAACCGATGTGCAGAGCCTGATGGATGGTTCGCTCATCGATAAAGTGCAGACGGTGCTGGCCGACTACGACAACGTGAAACACAAAGTTGATACCGCGGTGGCGCAGGAGCGTGAGATTGGTAACCGCATTACAGCAGAAATTCTCAACGTCCTGGGGTGAAGTGATGAAGCTGACCTTTTTCACCATGCGTTTTCCTGTTGCCTCTGAGACCTTTGTGCTCAATCAGGTGACGCATTTCATTGACGCAGGCTACGACGTGGAGATTATCTCCGTGTTTCCGGGCGATATGATCAATCGCCACGCCGCGTTCGATGACTACAATTTGGCAGCGAAAACCCACTATTTACTGCCGGAAGAGAAAGTATCCAACCTCGATAAGCTGACGCAGCGTATCGGTCTGATACTGCCGAAAATCACCAAAGGCGCGCTGCTTAAGTCGCTGAATGTGCGTCGCTACGGCGCACAGGCCAGCAAACTGCTGCTGCCGGCGATTGTCGCGAATACCAAGCAGCCTTACACCGCAGATGTGTTTCTGGTGCACTTCGGCTATGCCGGCGCGCTGGCGAACAAGCTGCGCGAGCTCGGCGTGCTGAAAGGCAAGCAGGCGACGGTGTTCCACGGCGCGGACATTTCCCGTCGTCACATCCTCGAAGAGCACAAGCTCGACTACATCAACCTGTTTAAACAGAGTGAACTGATGCTGCCTATCAGCCACTTGTGGGAGAACAAGCTGATTGAGATGGGCTGTCCGCGTGCCAAAGTGCATGTGACGCGTATGGGCATCGAGCCGGAGAAGTTTAACTTCCGCCCGCGCGAAGCCTTCCATCAACCGCTGCGCATCGTCTCTGTTGCGCGTCTGACCGAGAAGAAAGGGTTGGATGTGGCGGTGAAAGCCAGCGAAATCCTGCGCAATAACGGCGGCCAGTTCCAGTTCACCATCATCGGTAACGGCGAACAGGACGGCATGATGCGCGAGCACATTGCGCGCGCCGGATTGCAGGATTGCGTCGACATGCCGGGCTTTAAGCCGCAGGACGAGATTCGTCAGGCGCTGAACGAAGCGGACATCTTCCTGCTGCCATCCAAAACCGCCGCAGATGGCGATATGGAAGGTATTCCGGTGGCGCTGATGGAAGCGATGGCGGTTGGCTTACCGGTGGTTTCCACCTATCACAGCGGCATTCCTGAGCTGATTGAGAATGACGTCAGCGGATGGCTGGTGGCTGAGAACGATCCTGACGAGCTGGCGGCAACGCTGCTGCGCTTGTCGCGCGGCGATGTCGATGTGGCTCCGGTGGTCGCGGCCGCGCGGCAGAAAGTCGAAACTGAGTTCAATCAGCACATCGCTTACGGTGAGCTGGCGAAAATTCTGGAGCGCATGGTGTGAGCGGATTAAAAAAACAGGCCGTTTGGCTGTTTGGTAGTACCTGTTTTGCCGCATTGCTTCAGGTGTTACAGCTCGCCGTTCTGGCGCGCAAACTGGAAACGCACGAGCTGGGTTTACTGGCGATCATCAATGCGATTCTGGCGGTGGCGACCGTGCTGCAGGATATGGGCATGAGCAGCTACATCGTGCATCGCCAGGATATTAATCGCCGCGAGCAGAGCACCATTTACTGGGTGAACGTGTCGCTCAGTTTCTGCACTGGTTTGATTATGCTGGCGATTGCCTATCCGGTGGCGTGGTTCTATCACCTGCCGGAGCTGGTGGGCTTAATCATGCTCACCAGCCTTAACTTCCTGGTGCTAGGACATCTTTCGCAGTATCAGGCGCACTATGTGAAAACCAAACGCATGGTGACGCTGGCGAAGATTGAGATGGCCACCAAGCTGTTCGCGTTCCTGTGTACTGTCGCGATGCTGTATTACACCTCGCTCACCGTGGCGGCGGCGATTCTTGGCCTGTTCATCAACGCCTTCACGCGAATTCTCTGCATGATCTACTTCGGCGAGAAATCGTGGCGTCCGACCTGGGAATTCGACGGCAAAACCTTTGTAAGTGCGGTGCGTTACGGCGTGTATCAGCTCGGTTCGCAGACCATTAATCAGCTGCGTACTCAGGCGGATGCGTTGATCGTCGGTAAAGTGATGGGCGCAGAGATGCTGGGGATTTACTCGCTGGCAAAAGAGCTGATTCTGCAACCATTGAAGCTGGTTTCGCCGGTGATTAACCGTCTGGCATTGCCGCGTTTTGCAGAGAAGCAGCACGATCCGGAGCAGTTGAAAAAGCTGTTCCTGAATGGCACTTTCGTCATCATGCTGTTCAGTAGCGCGATGTATCTGGCGATTGGCATTCTGTCACCGGTGATTGTGCGCGTGCTGTACGGCGCTTCGCATGAGCAGGTTTACCATCTGATTCCGCTGATGCTGCTGTTTGGCATGCTACGTCCGATGGGCGGCTTAACCGGCGCGATTTCACAGGCCAACGGCCGCACCAATGTTGAGTTCTACTGGAACATTGTGGCGAGCCTGGTGGTGGTAGCGGTGCTGGCGACAACCTACATCTGGCCGAACGTGCTGTATGTGGCGTTGACGCTGTCGATCTCGCAGGTACTGATTTCTGCCTTCGCGCATCCGTTCTTCATCAAGCCGGTGATTGGCATCCGCTTTATGCCGTATGCGCGCC
This sequence comes from Pantoea sp. CTOTU49201, assembly GCF_032054795.1. Classification (NCBI taxonomy): domain Bacteria; kingdom Pseudomonadati; phylum Pseudomonadota; class Gammaproteobacteria; order Enterobacterales; family Erwiniaceae; genus Pantoea; species Pantoea sp. CTOTU49201. The sequence goes on along the minus strand of NZ_DAMBSA010000016.1, from coordinate 1,488 downwards.
AGTGGGTTTCAGTGTCGGTGGTGTTTGTGGCGCTGATGATGCTGGTAAACCACTTCAACCTGTTCGTAATGCCGGAATGGTTTGAGGGCTGGCTGTAGTCATAAACGTCAAACCCGCACGATGAATCGCGCCGCTACAGATGACTCAATGTTTGCACGGTCCGTAGCGGCGCCATTTATGGCGCATTACAGGTGCACCTTTCAGCAAATCTCAGTTCTCATCATCACTAATCCTTCCACGATTTTTCAGCGGTTTAGCGCATTCGTTTCTCATTAGAAGCCTGGCATTTTTACCGCCCAAATTAGCGATTTTTGATGGCGTGACAGAGAGTTAGTGCCGGTTTTTCAGATAAAGATTATACTTGCTCGACCGGCCGATCCTGCATAATCGACCCCACGTATTCACTTCATGAAATGGAATAAATATGACCAAGCTTAAAGCAGTAATCCCAGTTGCGGGTCTCGGTATGCATATGCTTCCTGCGACCAAAGCCATCCCGAAAGAGATGCTGCCAATCGTCGACAAACCAATGATTCAATACATTGTTGACGAATGCGTCGCGGCTGGCATCAAGGAGATTGTGCTGGTCACCCATGCTTCCAAAAATGCAGTGGAAAACCACTTCGATACCACTTACGAGCTGGAAGCGCTGCTCGAAGCGCGCGTTAAACGTCAGCTGCTGAGCGAAGTGCAGTCAATCTGTCCGCCGGGCGTGACCATCATGAACGTGCGTCAGGCCAACCCGTTAGGTCTGGGCCACTCCGTACTGTGCGCGCGTCCAATGATTGGCGACAACCCATTTGTGGTGGTGCTGCCAGACGTGCTGCTGGATGACTCTACCGCTGACCACCTGCGTTATAACCTCGCATCGATGGTTGCTCGCTTCGAAGATACCGGCCACAGCCAGGTGCTGGCGAAACATATGCCGGGTGCAGACCTCACCGAATACGGCGTGCTGACCACCGAAGAGCCGATTGATAACCCAGGTGATATCAGCACCATCACCAGCTTTATCGAGAAGCCAGAAGCGGGCTCAACCGACTCTGACCTGACGGCAGTTGGCCGTTACGTGCTTTCTGCAGATATCTGGGAAGAGCTGGAGCGCACCGAGCCAGGCGCATGGGGCCGTATTCAGCTGACCGATGCTATCGCATCCCTGAGCAAGAAGAAGCCGGTTGATGTGCAACTGCTGACCGGAACCAGCTATGATTGCGGTCGTAAACTCGGTTACATGCAGGCATTCGTCTCTTACGGCTTGCGTAACAACGCTCAGGGCCGCGATTTCCGCGAATCCATTCAGAAAATCCTGGCGAAATAAGCTTCCTCATTCTCTGCCGCGCCATTAGCGCGGTTTAAAGGAGTACACATGGCTATTTTGGTAACGGGCGGAGCGGGTTACATCGGCTCCCATACGGTGCTGGCGCTGTTAGAGCGTGGCGACGACGTTGTGGTCCTGGATAACCTTTGCAATGCTTCCCGCGAAGCCAT
>NZ_DAMBSA010000015.1:7723-23928 GCF_032054795.1 Pantoea sp. CTOTU49201 | reverse complement strand
CCACCGCCTGGAAAAAATCCTGTTCGCCGATAACACCACCAAAGGTGCCGAAGAGTTTGCCACTAAGCTGAATCAGGATGTGCTGGATCTGCAAACCCGCATCAGCGAACTGGCGTTCCCACCGGCGAAAGTGGTCGGCGGCGCGGCCGGTCTGATTGAAGAAGTGGCCTCCAGCAAAATCTCGGGTGAAGAAGACCGTTACAGCCGTACCGATCTCTCTGACTTCCAGGCCAACATTGATGGCGCGCAGAAAATTGTTGATCTGCTGCGTCCGCTGCTGCAGAAAAACAATCCGCAGCTGCTGGCGAAAGTGGATGCCAACTTCAGGAAAGTGGACGGGATCCTCAGCAAATATCGCACCAAAGACGGCTTTGAGTCGTACGAAAAACTGACCACCGCTGACCGTAATGCGCTGAAAGGCCCGATTACCACGCTGGCGGAAGATCTCTCCCTGCTGCGTGGAACCTTGGGTCTCGACTGATCATGAGTGATAAAAATGACGCGGCGCAGCCGTCGCGTCGTCGATTATTGCAGGGATTAGGCATGTTGGGCGGCGCGGCCGCCCTCGGCGGCGGTTGTCCGTTCCACACGGCAGCCGCCGACAGCTTCTCTCCCGGCACGGTTGCACCCAACTCGCGCCAGCAGGCGCAACCTTTTTACGGCGATCATCAAGCAGGTATCGTTACGCCGCAGCAGGCCTCGATGATGCTGGTGGCGTTCGATGTGCTGGCCAGCGATAAAGCCGAGCTTGAACGTCTGTTTCGCTTGCTGACCGAGCGCTTCGCATTTCTCACGCAAGGTGGACCGGCGCCTGCTGTCACTAATCCGCAACTGCCGCCGATGGATTCTGGGATTCTCGGTGCCGATATCGCGCCCGATAATCTCACCATGACGTTGTCGGTGGGCACCTCGCTGTTTGATGAGCGCTTCGGCCTGAGTAAGCACAAACCGGCGCAGCTGCAAACCATGACGCGTTTTCCCAACGATTCGCTGGATGCTGAACAGTGCCACGGCGACCTGCTGCTACAGATTTGCGCCAATACGCAGGATACGGTGATTCACGCGCTACGTGACATCATCAAACGTACGCCGGATCTGCTGGCGGTGCGCTGGCGTCGCGACGGCTTTATTGCTGACCATGCGGCGCGCAGCAACGGCAAAGAAACACCGATCAATCTGCTTGGATTCAAAGATGGCACCGCCAATCCTGATACCCATAATCCGGCGTTGATGAACCAGCTGTTGTGGGTCACCGACGAGCAGCAGGAACCGGCGTGGACGCGCGGCGGCAGCTATCAGGCAGTGCGCATCATCCGTTTTCATGTCGAAATGTGGGACCGCACGCCGCTCGGCGAGCAGCAAACCATCTTTGGCCGTGAGAAGTTATCGGGTGCGCCGCTTGGCATGAAAAACGAGCATGACGTACCGGATTACAGCAAAGATCCCGATGGTGATTTGATTGCGCTGGATGCCCATATTCGTCTCGCCAATCCACGTACGCCGGAGACCGATAGCAGCTTGATGCTGCGGCGCGGTTACAGCTATTCCAGCGGTATTACTGGATCGGGCCAGCTGGATATGGGTTTATTGTTTGTTTGTTACCAGCATGATTTAGCCAAAGGCTTTATTACCGTGCAGCAGCGCCTCAATGGCGAAGCGCTGGAAGAATATATTCGCCCGATTGGCGGCGGATACTTTTTCGCGCTGCCGGGCGTGGCGGATAAAAACCATTATCTCGGGCAATCTTTACTGCAAGCCTGATTAATAAATGTGCAGCGCCTGCGTAGGCTAGCGATACGCAGGCGCGTTTGTTAAGCATTCCTTAAACTTTACGCTGGGCGTAGCCGCTTCCGAATGTTCCTAAAAAGTTCTACCACTCGCCAATAAACCATCCATCTGATAAATCTACAAAATTTAATTTAAGGTAAAAGACCTCAGGCTTCGCTTATCTTTTTTTCTTTATCGGGACGTAAAATTAATGTTGCAAACCACCGCAAATATGATGCACTTTATTCATAAGCGTTGTCAGTTGTGTGGCTAAGCCACTGGAGTTCGCGCATGATTCGTCTCTCTCTGGGACAGTTAAATAGTTTCAACACACGCAGTACACTGCGGGGGATTTCTTCCCTGCTAAATAACCTCTCTACTTTTCAAACGTCATTCTCGTTCAATCTCATTTTCTTTACCGGTGCGCGCCTGCGTCTCGGCGCTGATGCGTACCATTCTCACTGGCTCGACACGGCTTACAAGGAAGCCAACTAAACCTCTAAAGCGTTCAAGTCATCGCCGCGGGTGATCCGCCGCGATAAATGAAACCAACTGTAAGGTGCCACTATGGGAAGACAGAAAGCAGTGATCAAAGCACGTCGTGAAGCAAGACGCGTTATTCGTAGCGACTCTCGCAGTCACCGTCAGCGTGAAGAAGAATCGGTCACTTCGCTGGTGCAAATGGGTGGGTTGGATTCGATTGGTATGGCGCGTGATGCACGTGACCGCGGGCCGATTGAAGCCAGAAATGAAGCTCAGGCACACTATCTCCATGCCATAGAAACGAAACAGCTTATTTTCGCCACCGGTGAAGCCGGCTGCGGAAAAACCTGGATTAGCGCAGCCAAAGCGGCTGAGGCCCTGATCAATAAGGATATCGAAAGGATTATCGTGACGCGCCCGGTTCTGCAGGCGGATGAAGATCTCGGTTTCCTCCCTGGAGATATTTCCGAGAAATTCGCGCCTTATTTCCGACCGGTATACGACGTTCTGGTTAAACGTCTCGGCGCTTCCTTTATGCAATACTGCCTGCGGCCTGAAATTGCCAAGGTAGAGATCGCGCCCTTCGCCTACATGCGTGGACGTACCTTTGAAAATGCCGTGGTGATCCTTGATGAGGCACAAAACGTCACCGCCGCACAGATGAAGATGTTCCTGACTCGCCTGGGAGAAAACGTGACGGTTATCGTCAACGGCGATATTACCCAGTGTGACCTGCCGTCCCATGCCAAATCTGGCCTCGCCGATGCGTTAGCGCGCTTCGAAGAGGATGAGATGATTGGTGTGGTGCGTTTCGGCAAAGAGGATTGCGTCCGTTCAGCGCTGTGCCAACGCACGCTGCACGCTTACAGTTAACCGTTTGATTGAGAATGTAGCCTAAGCAAAACCCGGCGTGAGCCGGGTTTTTTATGTGCGGGGGTTCGAATCCCCCTTCTCTGTAGAACAAGCAAAAAAAAAGTCTGAACGTTAATTCAGACTCTCTTTCAAAATATGGCGGTGAGAGGGGGATTCGAACCCCCGATACGTTGCCGTATACACACTTTCCAGGCGTGCTCCTTCAGCCACTCGGACACCTCACCACATTTTTTTGTCAACCGCGCTGGGTCAACGGGGCGCTACTATAGGGAGATCGCTGAAAAGGGTCAAGTGCTATTTTCTCCTTTTGTTCTATTCGCTTAAGCTCTGAGCGTATTGCCGTTAGCCTGCTCATAATGGCGATTCTGTCATCAAATCATTCCCTTTTTGTCACAAAAATGTCACCGCTCTGTCGCAGACTTGTCCGCGGAAACATTTGGTTATATCTATGGATAAGGATGCTTATAAATGAAACAGATACCTCTCTTTACGGTTACGCTGCTGGCTTCGCTGATCGCGACATCAGCAGTGGCAGAAGATGCACCATATTCCCGCGCCGCTACCGGCGATGTCACCGAACACGGCGGCGCGCGTCGTCTCACCGGCGACCAGACCGAAGCGCTGAAAGCTTCATTAAGCAATAGCACTGCGAAAAACTTGATTCTGCTGATTGGTGACGGCATGGGTGATTCGGAAATCACTGCCGCGCGTAATCAGGCGCGGGGTGCAGGCGGTTTCTTCCCCGGTCTTGATGCGTTGCCGCTTACCGGTCAATACACGCACTATTCATTAGACAAGAAAACCCACAAACCGAATTACGTGACGGATTCCGCCGCATCGGCCACCGCGTGGGCCACCGGCACCAAATCCTATAACGGCGCGATTGGCGTCGACGTGAACGGCAAAGATCAGGTAACGATTCTTGAGCTGGCGAAAGCCGCCGGTAAAGCCACCGGCAACGTCTCCACTGCTGAATTGCAGGACGCCACGCCAGCAGCGTTAATCGCCCACGTTACCTCGCGCAAATGCTACGGCCCGGAGAAAACCAGCGAGCTGTGCCCAACCAATGCGCTGGAGCAGGGCGGTAAAGGATCGATTACCGAGCAGATGCTTAAAACCCGCGCGGACGTCACGCTGGGCGGCGGCGCGAAATCCTTCGGCGAAACCGCCAAAGCCGGCGAGTATCAGGGCAAAACCCTGCGCGAACAGGCTCAGGCGCTGGGCTATCAGTGGATTGATAATCTGGATGGCATGAACGCCATTCAGCAGGCAGATCAGAATAAACCGGTGCTTGGCCTGTTCGCCGACGGCAATATGCCGGTGCGCTGGCAGGGACCGAAAGCCAGCTATCATGGCAACATTGATAAGCCGGTGGTGACCTGTGAAGTGAATAAAGAGCGTCCAGCTTCGGTACCAACACTTGCGCAGATGACCAAAAAGGCCATCGATCTGTTGAGCACCAATGAGAAAGGCTTCTTCCTGCAGGTAGAAGGCGCGTCGATTGATAAGCAGGACCATGCGGCTAATCCATGCGGTCAGATTGGCGAAACAGTTGATCTGGATGAAGCGGTGCAGCAGGCGCTGGCATTTGCGCGCGAGCACGGCGACACGCTGGTGGTGGTGACCGCCGATCACGCGCACAGCAGCCAGATCGTGGAAAACGGTACCAAAGCGCCGGGCCTGACGCAGGCGGTGAATACCAAAGATGGTGCGGTGATGACCATCAGCTACGGCAATTCAGAAGAGGATTCGCAGGAACACACCGGCACGCAGGTGCGTATTGCAGCGTATGGCCCGCATGCGGCCAACGTGGTGGGCTTGACCGATCAGACCGATCTGTTCTTTACCCTGAAGGATGCGATGGGGTTGAAGTAACGGGGTTATTGGTGAGAAGGTCGCCATTAATGGCGACCCTACCTTACAAGCCGCGTTTTGCCATCAACCTTGCTAAATCCACTAAACGGTTCGAGAAGCCCCATTCGTTATCGTACCAGGCAAGAATCTTAACCAGATTGCCGCCAATCACCAGCGTCGAAAGCCCATCAATAATCGATGAACGGGCATCGCCCTGATAATCGCTCGATACAAGCGGCTCGTCGCTGTAACCGAGAATCCCCTTCAGCGGACCTTCAGCCGCCGCCGCTTTAAACGCGTCGTTCACCTCTTCAGCTGTTACATCGCGTTTCAGCGTCACGGTCAAATCCACAATCGAAACCACCGGCACCGGCACGCGCAGGGAATAGCCGGTCAATCGACCATCCAGCTCCGGAATCACCCGACCGAGCGCCTTCGCCGCACCGCTTGAGTAAGGCACAATCGACAGTGCCGCCGCCCGCGCACCGCGCAGGTCTTTCTCTGGCTGGTCGTGCAGCACCTGGCTGTTGGTATAAGCATGCGTGGTGTTCATTAATCCGTGCTCGATGCCAAACGCCTGATGTAGCACCGCCGCCGCTGGCGCTAAGCCGTTGGTGGTGCAGCTGCCGTTACTCACCACAAAGTGCTGCTGCGGATCGTAACGCTGGTCGTTCACGCCCAACACAATCGTCAGATCATCGTTTTTGCCGGGCGCGGAGATAATCACGCGCTTCGCGCCGCCGCTGGTGATATGCACGGCGGCTTTGTCGCGTTCGGTGAAGAAGCCGGTGGCTTCAATCACGATATCCACGCCGACATCGCGCCAGCGAATATTCGCCGGATCGCGCTCGCTGAACACCCGCACCGCTTTGCCATCAATGCGCAATTCGCCTTCGCCGGCTTCCACTTCTGCCGGTAATCGGCCAAGCAGGGAATCGTGTTTCAACAGATGCGCGAGAGTTTTGCTGTCTGTGAGGTCGTTGATGGCGACGATCTCAATATCATCGCTGCCCAGCGCTGCACGAAAAACGTTACGTCCGATACGGCCAAAGCCGTTGATGCCGATCTTAGTCATGGTTGACTCCTTTTCCGAAGATGCTGGAGTCACTCTAGGCCGATGGCAAGGTGGCGTAAACGCCAAATAAGGATCACTTTACGCCAATTTCCTGCAGTGGAAGCGCTGACGATATTCGCCCGGCGTGAGATGCAACTGGCGCTCAAAGCTGCGGCGTAAATTGATGCTGCTGCCGAAGCCGGTTTGTTGCGCGATGCGATCCAGCGTGTCGTTGCTTTGCTCCAGCTGTTCACGCGCGGCAGCGAGGCGCGCTTCGGCCACATAGCGCGCAGGCGGCGCACCGGTCTCTCGGGTGAACACGCGGGTAAAGTTACGCGGGCTCATGGCAACGCGCTCCGCCAGCTTCTCCACCGACAGATCTTCAGCGAGGTTGGCGCGGATCCAGCGCTGCAGTTCACCGATCGGGCCAATGGCGCTCGGCGTTTGCAGATGAAAACGGCTGAACTGCATCTGTCCACCGGGACGGCGCAGATACATCACCATATCCTGCGCGATATCGCGCGCCACGCTAAAGCCGAAATCCTCTTCCACCAGCGCCAATGTCAGGTCAAAGCCCGAGCTGACGCCGCCGGAGGTCCAGATCGGTCCGTCCTGAATAAATAGCGGGCCACCTTCCACTTGAATATCTGGATAGCGCGACTGCAAGGTGTCGAGTAAGCGCCAGTGCGTGGTGGCACGGCGGCCATCCAGCAAGCCGGATTCCGCCAGTAGCATCGCGCCGCCACACACCGACACCACGCGGCGCGCCTGTGGAGCAGCCAGCTTAATGAAATCGACCACCATGCTGCCTTCTTCCGCGCTGTCGCCGCGTCCGGTGATCATGATGGTGTCCCACGCGGTGCGCGGATCGAGATCGGCCAGTTTGAGATCGGCTAGTAGATTGAGGCCGGATTGGCCGTGGATCACCTGATGCGATTGCGTGGTGGCGAGGCTAACGCGATAGCGTTGCTGATCGACGCCAACCGGCAGATGCTGATTGGCGCGCATCAGGATGTCGGCGATACCCGCCGCTTCGAAAAGCATGCCACCGTCGGGCACAATAATCAGAAAGGTTTTCATGGCGTGAAATGGATTTATTGACGGAATAAGCCGGAGTGTCTCATGTAGACGGGATTAATTCCATGCCAGGTCGCCACAGACGGGCAGGGTTTTGTAGGGTGCGCATTCATGCGCACCTGGTTAAATGGTCACCATAAATGGCGACCTTACGCTACGCCGATGCGCCACTGCTCGGGCGGCAACGTGCCGTTCACGGCGAAATCGCCGACGATGCGATCCTTATAGATGCGCGGATTGTGCGAAGAAAGGGTGCGCACGTTGCGCCAAAAGCGGTCAAGCGCCAGCGGCTTCAGCGTGGCCGACGCGCCCAGCGCATCAAACAGCGTCGAGCTGGCGTTAAGCAGCAGATCACTCACCACATTCAGCGACTGCGACACTTCCAGTTCGGCAATCGCCACCGCGTGGTTCTCGTGCTCCTGATCGCCGCTGACGTGCGCATCATAGGCACGTTGCAGCGCGCTGGCGGCGTGCAGCACAATCGCGCCACTACTGTAGGCCGCGCCACGCAGGCGTCCAACCACCTGCAAAATCTGCGCATCCTGCGCGGCACGCGGCGCATTGCCGTTGCTGTAAGTGCGTGTGCGTGAAGCTACCTGCTGCGCCACTTCGCCGCTCTGCGCGCGGCCTATGCCTGCCAGCGTCGCCAGATGAATCAGCTGATAAAAAGCCGGTGAATACCTGAAATGAATCTCTTCGTTGATGTCATCGGCGGCGATCGCCACGTTGGCGAAAATTGCCGTGCCGCTGGCGGTCAGGATTTGGCCGAAGCCGTTCCAGTCGTCGAGCACCGTCACGCCCTCGGCGGTGCGGGAAACCGTCACCGATACGCCTTTGCCGTTTTCATCGGTGATGCCGATATCAATCCAGTCGGAATAGAGCGAGCCGGTGGTGTAAAACTTGCGGCCATTAAGCCGCCAGGATTCGCCGCTGCGCGTAATGTGCGTGGAGAATTCAGACTGGCGCGCATCGCCGGTTTCGCTCCACGCGGGCCCAACGATTTCGCCGCGTCCAAGGCGCGTTAGCCACTTATCACGAAACGGGCTGCTGCCGCTGTTCAGTACGTTCTCCACAAAGCCGAGATGACCGCGAATCGATTGCACCAGATTGGAATCCGCCTCGCCAAGCTCAATCAGCAGCGCGAACAGCTCAGGCAGCGTCGCGCCCAGGCCGCCATGGCTCTCCGGCACGCGCAGTGCGGTGAAGCCGCTCTGCTTCAGCCACGCAATTTGCTCCAGCGGCAGTTGACGCTGCAGCTCACGCTCAATCGCGCCCGCGCGTATTTTCTGGAACACCGGACGGAACCGCTCCGCCAGCTGTTCATAACGGGATGACGGGCCAGCTCCCCAACCTGATTCGATGTGCGACATGACGCTTCCCTCCAGCGTAGAAATTTTCATTACTATGTCATCGCCATCGGGCGCGATTTAATGCTTTTTCTGCGCAAGCTATTTCGCCAAATAACTAATCGCTGCTTATTTCACTATATGGAACAAATAATTCATTTCTGCATATTCACTGCCACTATTGTTATTTGCCGCGCTTTATATCTGTGCTCTATTCAAACGCTACTCCGTGAGTTACCCATTAATTTCCAAAAAATATAACTTCAAGCGGAATAGATCCGCGCGAAATCTGTTATTTGTCTTTAACCGGGAAATGTAGCGAAATGAAATATATGTCTCTTCAGCGGTTATTCATACCGATATTGGCGACAATAAGTGGTGCGTTGCCCTTAAGCGTCAGCGCGCAGAGCGATTCGTCCCGTTATAGCAACGGCACGCTGGTTTATCTGCATGAGCAGGAGCCACCTTGCTTGTGGGGCGGCTGGGTGCAGCAAGCTTATTTATCGCGTCAGGTTTTTGATTATCTGGTGAGTTATGACAACGGAAAAATTCGTCCGTGGCTGGCTGCCAGCTGGAGTGAATCCGCCGATCGTAAAACCATTACGTTTCATTTACGCCACGACGTTAAATTTACCGATGGCGATCTGTTTAATGCCGATGCGGTTATTGCGAATTATCCAGCGTGGCAAAAAGGAATAGGCTGGCACGGTTTTACCTATATGACCGGATTTACCAAGGTCGATGATTATACCGTGGCACTGCATTTATCTGAGCCGAATCCCGAAATCTATAATGTGCTGGCAAATGGTCATTACGGATTTCAATCGCCCGATTCGCTGGCGCATAACAGCAGCGAGCAGAAGTGCTTACGACCGGTCGGCACCGGGCCGTGGAAAGTGGCGCGCTGGGTGCGCGGCGATGGCATCAGCTTTGTGCGCAATGACGACTATCGCTGGGCACCGCCAAACGCGCACCACAACGGCCCGGCGTATATCAAGCATCTGGAGTGGAAGTTTGTACCGGATGCCACCACACGCTGGGGGGCGCTGGTGAGCGGCGGCGCGGAGGTGATTTATCAGCCGCCATCCGCGCAGTGGCAGGCGCTGCAACGTCACTATCAAACGCTCTCTTATGTCGCCACGGGGCGGCCGCAGGCGTTCTCCTTTAATGTTCAGCGCGGTCCGTTTACCGATCAGCGGGTGCGCCAGGCATTTGCTTACGCGCTGGACCGCAAGCAGATCGTCAAAACCGTGTTTAAAGGCGCAGTGCCGTATGAGGGCAATGGCTCGCTGAGTAAAAGCACACCGCTCTATCTGAATGTCGACGATCGCTATTCGCTCAATATCGCCAAAGCCAATCAGCTGCTGGATGACGCCGGCTGGACCGGACGCGATGCCGCCGGCTATCGCACCAAAGACGGTAAAACGCTGGATGCGCGCTTACCGTTTATTCAGGCGATTATCGACCAGGAAGGCGCGCTGATGCTGCAGGCGGTGCAGGACCAGGTCAAACGCGTCGGCATCAAGCTGGATCTGATCCCGCTGACGCAAACCGAAGGCTTTGCCGGTGCACGTTCGCGTCCGGGAGATAAGGAAATCAGCTTTGGTTACTGGGTTTGGCCGTCGCCCAACATCCTCGACATCGTCTACAACCATGCGCTTAACGGCGCGTTCAACGGCAACAACACCAGCTTTTTCAATAATCCTGAAGTTGAAGCGCAAATCCTTGATGCACAGCGTGAGCCGAATGCACAACTGCGCCAGCAGAAGTTCGACCTGCTGCAAAGGTGGTTTGACGATCAGGCGATTGCCATCGGCGGCTACAACTTCACCTACAACGTTGCCATCGCCAACAACCTACGCGGGCTTTGGCAGGATCAGGGCAACGGATTGCTGAACTTTAACGATGCTTACTTCGTGCAGGAGCAGCCATGAGTGAATTAACGTCATCGTCGCCGCAAAACAGCGCCGCCCATCTGGCAAATGTGGCCGCGCCACGCAGCCGCACGGCGTCGCTGCTGCGGCGGATTTCACTGCGTATCGCCTCCGCGCTGTTCGTGCTGTGGGGCACCATCACCGTGACGTTTTTGGTGCTGTCGGTGCTGCCGGGCGATCGCGCCACTATCCTGCTGAATATTACTTCCGGGCAGGTGATTGAACGCACGCCGGCTGAGCTGGCACCGATCAACGCGCAATACGGTTTTGATAAGCCGATTGTCGAGCAGTATCTGCACTATTTCTGGCGGCTGCTACACGCCGATTTTGGTTTCTCATTTGAGCTGCAGCGGCCGGTGGTGCACATCATCGCCGAGCAATTACTGCCGACCTTTACGCTGGCGATTGCCGCGCTGCTGCTGGCGTGGATTATCGCCATTCCGTGGACGCTGCTCACCGCCGGTCGTCATCGTCGGCTGGCGGCGTTTGGTTCGGCAGTGGAAACCATCATGGCCGGATTGCCGCAGTACTGGATTGGCATTCTGCTGCTGATCGTTTTCGCCATCGGCCTGCGTTGGTTCCCGGTGGTCGGCGGCACCAGCCTGCTCGGTACCGTGCTGCCCGCCATCACGCTGGCGATTCCGCTGGCGGGCTTTATCGGTCACGCCATTCGCGGCGAATTTGAACGCAGCATGCAGCAGCCGTTTGTGCTGTCGGCGCGGGCGCGCGGTATGAGTCTGGCGGGCGTACGGCTGCGCCATGTGTTACGCCACGCGCTGATTCCGGCCATCACGTTGAGCGGCTGGGCGATTGGCAATTTGCTCTCTGGCGCGGTGCTGGTGGAAGCGGTATTTGCCCGGCCGGGACTCGGCAACGTGCTGGTCAATGCGGTGAGCAACAAGGATTTTGCGCTGGTCTCCGGCATCGTGATTCTCATCAGTTTCCTCTACATCGTCATTAACCTGGTGGTTGACCTGATTTACCTGATCGTCGATCCCCGCCTGCGAGGTCTCGCATGACAACTCATCTCACGGATTACGTCGCACCGCGCACCACGCGCATCAGCTGGCAGTTGCCGCTTTCGGTGCTGCTCTCCGCCCTCGTGGCGCTGTTCTTTATTGTCGCGGCCATCGCGCCTGGCGTGCTGGCGACGCACGATCCCTTCAGCACCGATCTCTATCGCGCGCTGCAAGCGCCTTCGTGGGCTAACTGGCTAGGCACAGATGACATTGGCCGTGACCTTTATAGCCGCATTATCTGGGGCACGCGTCAGTCGTTGCTGATTGGCATCGGCGCGATGGTGATCGCGCTGTTTGGTGCGGTGGTGCTTGGCTTTAGCGCCGCGCTCGGCCCGCGCTGGCTGGCGGAGCCGGTCAATCGTCTGCTGGAAATCCTGTTGGCGTTTCCCACCTTGCTGCTGGCGCTGCTGTTTGTTGCGCTGCTGGGTCCCTCCGCCAGCAGTTTGCTGATCTCAGTCGGCATTGGCACCGCGCCGGGCTATGCGCGACTGGTGCGTGCGCAGGCATTGCAGGTCAAACAATCCGGTTATGTCGAAGCGGCGCGTGCGCTCGGGCATCCCTGGCAGCGGCTGTTTATCCAGCACATCGCGCCCAACGTGTTCCGGCCGTTGTTCTCGCTGGTGGCGTTAGGCATCGGGCAATCGGTGGTGTGGGCATCTGGGTTGTCGTTTCTTGGATTAGGCGTAGTGCCGCCGTCGCCGGAGTGGGGCGCGCTGCTCGAAGCCGGAAAAATTAACGTCACCGTCGCCTGGTGGCTGGAAGTGTTGCCGGGCATTGCGATTGTACTGGTGGCGCTGTCGTTCACGCAGATTGGCCGCTACATCCAGCAGCGAGCGGAAGGAGAGAAGCGCTAATGAGCAGCAATGTGATTGATGTGCGCGGCCTGAATATCTGGGCCAGCAGCGAAAGCGGGCCACCGCGCCATATTGTGAAGAACGTCAGCTTCGCGCTGCAACGCGGGCAATGTCTGGCGCTGGTGGGCGAATCGGGATCGGGAAAAAGCGTCACCGCTCGTTCGCTGGTGGGATTAGCTGGTGATGGATTGCAGGTGCAGGCTGCAACGCTGAGCCTGCACGGCGATACGCTGCAGCAGCGTAGCGACAGTTGGTGGCGGCAGGTGCGCGGCAGCAAAGTGGGCTTTATTTTACAGGACGCGCTGGTGTCGCTGGATCCGCTGCGTCCGGTGGGTAAAGAGATCGCCGAAGCGCTGGCGCTGCATGGCTGGGGCAACGCCGCCAGCCGTCAGCAGAAAGTGCAGGCCTTGCTGAAAGAAGTCGGCGTGCCGCAGGCGGCTTATCGCGCCAGCCAGCGGCCGGGAGAGTTATCGGGCGGCTTGCGCCAGCGCGCACTGATCGCTTCGGCGATTGCGCTGCATCCGGATGTGCTGATCGCCGATGAGCCCACCACCGCACTGGATGTCACGGTGCAGGCGCAAGTGCTGGAGGTCTTACGGCAAATGCTGGACCGCGGCACCAGCGTAATTCTGATTAGCCACGATCTGGCGGTGGTGGCGAAAATCGCCGATCAGATTCTGGTGATGCAGGGCGGATCAATTGTTGAGGCGGGTACGGCGCAGCAAGTGCTGCAACAGCCGCAGCATGCGTATACCCAAGGTTTGATTAACGCGATTCCCAGCGAACACACCAAAGGGCAACGCCTTTCGGGCAGCGCGGCAAGTGTGCCAATCCGATCCGTGACGCCATCAGCGGAAGTGCTGCTGGAAGCGCGACATATCGTGAAGCGTTTTCGCGGGCACAGCGCCGTCGATGACGTCTCCTTTAGCTTAAAACGCGGCGAGACATTGGGAATTGTCGGCGAGTCGGGTTCAGGCAAAACCACCTTGTCACGCATTGCGCTGGCGCTGGAAACACCGGACAGCGGCGAGGTGCTGTTTGCCGGTCAGCCGTGGAGCCACGCGTCCGCTGCCGATCAACGTGCCATTCGCCGCCAGATCGCCGTGGTGTATCAGGATCCGCTCTCCTCGTTCGATCCGCGCTGGCGTGTTGCCGACATCCTGCTGGATGCGATTGCGCTCGATCGGCATGCGCCGACGCAAACGCCGCGCGAGCGAGCGATTAGCTTGCTGCAATCGGTTGGGCTCGGCGCGGAGCATCTCACGCAGTGGCCAGCGCGCATGTCCGGCGGCCAGCGTCAGCGCGTGGCGATTGCTCGCGCGATTGCGACCCATCCAAAAGTGATTGTGCTCGACGAAGCGGTGTCGGCGCTGGATGTCACCATTCAGGCGCAGATTCTCGATTTGCTCAATGATCTACAGGCGCAGCTCGGCGTCAGCTATCTGTTTATCTCGCACGATCTTGGCGTGATCCATCACATGAGCGATCGCGTGTTGGTAATGCAGAACGGCCAGGCGGTTGAGCAGGGCGCCGCCGATGAGGTGTTCTACCGCCCGCGCCATCCTTACTCCCAGACGTTACTTGCCTCGCTGCCACGTCTGGCCGCGCGGGAAACTGCCTAACTTTGCTACAGGAGCGAACATGTCACGCGAACTGATTTATAACGGATTTTTGCATCTCACGCCGAACCACCATAGCCACGGTTACTGGCGCACGCCGGAAGGTCAGGTGCAGTACAACTACAACCAGCTTGATGCCTATGTGCAGACGGTGAAAACCCTGGAGAAAGGGCTGTTTGATACCTTGTTCATCGCCGATGTGGTGGGCGTGTATGACATCGACTATGGCGATGGTAAAACCACGATTAGTGCCGGTACTCAGTTCCCCGAGCCCGATCCGATCACCATTCTTTCGGCGCTGGGTTTAGCCACCGAAAATCTTGGTTTAGTGGTGACCAGCAACGTGATTCAGACCCATCCGTTCTCGTTTGCGCGCCAGATCTCCTCGCTGGATGAATTTACCCGCGGTCGCATCGGCTGGAATATTGTGACTTCATATCTCTCCAACGGCTTCCGCAACTACGGCTATCAGGACATCGTGCCGCACGACGAACGCTATGCATGGGCGCAGGAGTATCTCGATGTAGCGTATAAGCTGTGGGAGCTGTCGTGGGAAGAGGGCGCGGTGCTGCACGATCCCGCCACTAACCGCTTTTTCGATGCCGACAAGATCCACAAAATTAACCACGTTGGTAAGCGCTATCGGGTGGAAGGGCCGCACATTGTTGAGCCGTCGCCGCAGCGCAGCCCGGTGTTCTTCCAGGCCGGCAACTCGGATGCCGGACGCCGCTTTGCCGCGCGCAACGCCGAAGTGACGTTCCTGCCATCGCAAACGCCAGACACCGCGCGCAAAGATATCGCCATCCTCAATCAGGATGTGGTGGATTTCGGTCGCCAGCCGGAGGATTTGAAGAAGCTGGTGATGCTGTCCACCGTGATTGGATCGACTGAGGAAGAGGCGAAGCGCAAGCAGCAATATCTGTTCGACAACATTGATATTAATGCGCTGCAAGGCTTCTACAGCGGCGGTTCGGGCATCGATCTGGCGAATATCGATCCCGATACGCCGCTGACCGAACTCAGTCGCCGCGAGGAGTTCAGCCAGCATATGCGCTCAAAATTCCGTATCGCGGTTGATGCTGATTATGGGCAAGGCCGTGTGCTGACGTGGCGCGAATACCTGATCCAGCACGCGCTGCTGCCGGGCCGTTTTGCCGGTACGCCAGAACAGATCGCCGACCGGGTGCAGCAGTTTGCCGATGCCGGCGTTGATGGTTTTAATGTGGTGCCGGTCACCACGCTCGGCTGGTGGGATGAGTG
This sequence comes from Pantoea sp. CTOTU49201, assembly GCF_032054795.1. Taxonomy (NCBI): domain Bacteria; kingdom Pseudomonadati; phylum Pseudomonadota; class Gammaproteobacteria; order Enterobacterales; family Erwiniaceae; genus Pantoea; species Pantoea sp. CTOTU49201. The sequence continues at coordinate 8,788 of NZ_DAMBSA010000015.1, read as the reverse complement.
GGTCGAACACGTGGTGCCGGTGCTGCAAAAACGCGGCCTGGCGCAAACGGCCTACAAGCCAGGCACGCTGCGCGAGAAGATTTTTGGCAAGGAGAGCAAATTGCCGGCGTCGCATCCGCAACGGACGTTGAGGTTGGGTGAGTAACACGCTTTAACCAGGTGCGCATAAATGCGCACCCTACAAAATCGTAGGGTCGCCATTCATGGCGACCGCACTCACCGACGAAAAAGCATTACGCGACGCTGCCTGACTTTTTGATTATGCTGATAAAAAGGACGTTTCACTGCGCAGGGAATCCGTTATGCATAATCGCCTCGATCAGTTTCTCATTCATCCTCCTGCAATGCGCTTAACCGGTATTAGGCGGTTTGGCATCGAGTTTATCTGGTTTGGCATTAAAGAGGCGCGAGCGTGCTTATTTGCTGGCCTGTTTTTCCTCGCGATATTTTGTGTGCCGCGTGGCGGCATGTTCGGCATTACGCGTTACGACCTGCTGCTGATGATCGCCGTGTCTATCCAGCTAATAATGGTTGCCACCAAACTGGAAAGCTGGGATGAACTGAAATCCATCACCCTGTTTCATCTGCTCGGTTTTGGCTTAGAGCTATTCAAAACCTCGTCAGCCATTGGTTCATGGCATTACCCCGAAGCGGGCTGGAGTAAAATCGGCGGTGTACCGCTCTTTAGCGGCTTTATGTATGCGGCGGTTGGGAGCTACATTATTCAGTGCTGGCGTCTTATGGATCTTAAGATCCGCAATCATCCGCCGATTCTTCATGCCGTGCTGCTCTCGCTGGCGCTCTATGCGAATTTCTTTACCCATCACTATATCGGTGATTACCGCTGGTATATCGCAGCGATGGCATTGGGCCTATATGCACGCTCTGAAGTGATATTTACGCCCTACGATCGTCCATTCCGTATGCCGCTGCTGGTGGCGTTTATCCTGATCGGTTTCTTTATTTGGCTGGCAGAGAATCTGGGCACCTTTTTTGGCGTCTGGCAATATCCCAATCAGCTTGGCGCGTGGGCGACGGTGCATGTCGGCAAGTGGGGCGCATGGT